>CBIHPL010000191.1:0-6684 GCA_966212005.1 uncultured Asticcacaulis sp. | reverse complement strand
GACGAGGTCGGATGAGCGTCTCCGAACGCCTGCCGGAGCCGATCGAGTCAGATCGGCTGATGCTCACGCCGCTCCGCGAGGACGACGCGGGCGAGATGGTCGGCGTCCTCGAGAGCCCGGACCTGTACGTCTTCACCGGTGGTGAGCCGCTTTTGCAACTGGACCCCGAACGGATCGCGGCCGTAAAGGCGGCAGGGTACTTCATCGCCGTCGAAACGAACGGCACCATTGCCGCGCCTGAAGGCATCGACTGGATATGCGTCAGCCCGAAGGGGCAGAACCGGTTGAAGCAGATGCGCGGCCAGGAACTAAAACTGGTATGGCCACAGGAGGGCGTCGATCCCGCGGAGTTCGCAGGTCTCGATTTTGAGCGCTTCTACCTGCAACCGAAGGACCCGCTGGGGGCCGACAAGTCGCTGACGCCTGTGCATAATCAGGCCGTCATCGACTATTGCCTCAGCCACCCACAATGGCGGATGAGCGTCCAGACCCATAAACTGGTCGGGCTCAAATAAGGGTGTGACAGTGTCAACGCCGGTCATAGGACCAATTTTTTATAGTTGAAAACCCGGCTTGCGGAGCCACAAACCGCCCCTTATGACGAATCCGATGTCACGATATGGGAGGTGGAATGCGCAAATCACTCATGCTGGCGGTGGCTGTCCTGGCCCTGGCGTTTCCGGCGGTCGCAGAAGAACTGCCCGCGCGCCTTGACGCCATCCCGTATGCTCTGAGCCTGGCCAATCCGGCTGTGAAGGCCGAGGTGACGAAGGACAGGCTGGTTCTGGTTTCGCCCAAGGGCACCGACCTTTACCATTCCGCTCGCGGAAAGTCGGTCGCCACTGCGCCGCGTGTCACATTTGCACCCCAAGGCGATTTCATCTTCTCGGCCAGGATCGACGCGGCTTTCGGCGCCGACTATGACGGTGGTGCGCTGGTTGTCTATGGCGACGACGGTTATTGGCTGAAGTTCCTGTTTGAACGCATCAACGCCAATGAATATGCCGTGACGTCGAGCTTCGCGTCGCCGCTCAGCGACAACAGCTATCACGTGCGTGTGCCGGCGGCCCCGGTCTGGCTGAAGATCGTTCGTGTCGACAATACGATCCTGCTCTACATGGCGACGGACGGCAAAAACTGGCAGATACTGCGTGATTTCGCGGTCGATCCGGAGCGCAAGCTGTCGGTCGGCTTCGCCGCGCAGGCGCCGCTCGGCGAAAGCTATACCGGCACCTTCTCAGACATCCGTTTCGAAGCGAAAAAACTTACCAGGTACTGGTCGGGCGAATAGGAGTTAGGACTTCGCCTTATCCAATTCCGCCTTGGGCATGGCGCAGCCCTTAAGCACCTTGTCGTCGAGGCGGACCTCAGCGGTCAGCGGATATTGCCGGTCGCTCATGCCGTCCGAACACGGGCCGGGCGTGAGCACGATGCTGAGCGTCGTCGAGCGCAGTTCAGCCTGATTGCCGGTGATATGAAAACCGGACGGCGTGAAGTGGCGGGGCGCAGCGTCTGGCCGCTCCAGCAGGACGTCACTGTCATCGGTCGTGATTGCCCAGAAAGGCTCGGTGCCGAGGATGCGCAGGGGCTGATCGAGCGCAACGCCAGACAGAGTCGTGCTTTCGGTCTGGGTCAGGCTGGCGGAGGCGGCGGCGGGTTCGCCTTCGGAAATTTCCGGGGTGCAGGCCGACAAGGCGGACAGCAGGATGAGGCAGGCAATGCGGCGGAGCATGTCGGGGAACTCAACAAAAGGTAGCGGCGGTATAAGCTTATGCCCATACCGCCGTTACGTCGAGTGCATGAAAGACACGTTTCAGGCGTATCTAAAAGGCTTTAGTGGTCGCACGCTTGGACGAAAAACCGGCGTCCACTTTTTCGAAGCATGCTTTAGGCCGCGTCGAGCAGCACCACTTCGGCGTCCTCCAAAGCCCGGATATCGAGCGTGGATTCGTCCTTGATGGCGGCGCCGTCGCGCTCATTCAGTTCGACGCCGTTGACGCTGACCTTGCCCTTGGCGACGACCATGTAGAGGTGGCGGCTCTGGCCGTCAGGCGCGGTCACCGGCGTATAGCTTTCGGACTGGTCCTTCAGCAGGGTCGCGCCAAGGAGCCGGGCAGGAGTACGGATCGGCAAGGCGTCACTATCGTCAGGAAAGCCCGAGGCCAGTGCCACGAACTTGCCCGAGCGGTCAGCCTTGGGGAAGGGCTTGGCGCCCCAGCTCGGCGGAGCACCACGCTCGGACGGAATGACCCAGATCTGGAACAGGGTCGTCTTGCCGGGCTCGACATTATATTCGGCATGGCGAATGCCGGTGCCGGCCGACATCACCTGGACGTCGCCAGCCTCGGTCCGGCCTTGGTTGCCCAGCGAGTCCTGGTGGGTGATAGCGCCTTCGCGGACATAGGTGATGATTTCCATATTGTCGTGCGGGTGAGGGGGAAAGCCCGAATCCGGCGCGATTTCGTCGTCGTTCCAGACGCGGATGGATCCCCAGCCCATGCGGGACTGATCGTAATAGCTGGCGAAGGAAAAGTGGTGCCTGGCGTTCAGCCAGCCGTGGTTGGCGCCGCCCAGTGTGTTGAAGGCTCTTTTGTCGATCATCGGAAACGCTCCTCTCGGCGCACGCTCAATGTGCGCGGTGTTGAGGCCTATATAAGTGTAACTGTCCTAATTACAATAGGCTCATCCACAGGGATCAGCCGACGCTATGCATACCGCCACCGGTCTGGCCGCGATGGCGCAGATAGGCGTCGAGCAGGACGCAGGACATCATGGCCTCGGCGACCGGCACGGCGCGGATGCCAACGCAAGGATCGTGGCGGCCCTTGGTCATCAGTTCGACCTCCTTGCCTTCAAGATCGATAGAGTCGCGCTTGGTCAGGATGGACGAGGTGGGTTTCAGCGCCATGCGCGCCACGACCGTCTGGCCGGTCGAAATCCCACCGAGGATGCCGCCGGCATGGTTTGAGCGGAATTCCGGCCCATCAGCGCCCATCCGCATCTCGTCGGCGTTTTCCTCGCCCGACAATTCCGCTGCGCCAAAGCCTTCGCCGATTTCGACGCCCTTGACGGCATTGATGCTCATCAAGGCCGAAGCCAGTTCCGAATCGAGCTTGCCGTAAAGCGGCGCGCCCCAGCCGGCGGGTACGCCTTCGGCCTGGACCTCGACGACGGCGCCGATGGAAGAACCCGCCTTGCGGATACCGTCGAGATAGTCTTCCCACAGGGCGACGCTGGCCGGATCGGGTGAGAAGAAGGGGTTCTGATCAACTGCGGACCAATCCCAGTTGCCGCGATCGACGTGATGCTTGCCGAGTTGCACAAGCGCGCCACGCACCTGAAGACCTTCGCCGACCAGGGTTCTGAGAACCTTGAGCGCCACGGCGCCGGCGGCGACGCGCGCTGCGGTTTCCCGCGCACTGGAGCGGCCCCCGCCGCGATAGTCGCGCACGCCGTACTTGGCGAAATAGGTGTAGTCGGCGTGGCCAGGGCGGAACTGGCGGGCGATCTCGCCATAGTCCTTGGAGCGCTGGTCGGTGTTTTCGATCAGGATCGAGATCGGCGTACCGGTGGTGACGCCTTCGAACACGCCGGACAGGATTTTCGCCTCATCGGCCTCGCGGCGCTGGGTGACGAAGCGCGAGCCGCCGGGCTTGCGGCGGTCCATGGCCCACTGGATGTCCTCTTCCGACAAGGGGATGCCCGGAGGGCAGCCGTCGATGACGCAGCCCAGCGCCGGACCGTGGCTTTCGCCCCAGGTGGTGACGCGGAAGAGATGACCGAAGGTGTTGTGAGACATGGATTTAATCGCGACGTTCTAGTTACGGGTCGGATAACCCAGAACGTCTCAGGGTGCAATGAGCCTCGCATCGACCTGGGCATTGCGATCGACGCTAAGTTTGCCGTCGGCGTATTTCAGCTCGGCGACCTGAAGCACGGTGCGCTGGTGAAAATAGGGATCTTCCTTGGCTTGCGGCGCGTTTGACTGATGGACGAAGTAGTAGATGAAGGCGCGTCCATTATTGACGACCACGTCCGGATGCTGGCCCTTGGCGTCATCGGTAGGCTGCGTTCCCGGCGCTTCCAGCAGGCGCTGGTCCTGAAGCGTCCAGGTTTGCAGATCCTTGGACGACAGCACGATCAGGCCCTTCCAGGCATCGGCAATCATCCAGTACTTTCCCCTGAACCTGAAGACCTTGGGACCTTCGGCGGCCATGTCGACGACTGGCGTCGTCTGGCGCGTCCAGTGGATGAGGTCTTTACTGTCGGCGGCGAACAGGCGGCTGCCCTTGCGCTCATCCTTGAACCACAAGCGGTAGCCGCGCTTGAGCTTGACGACGCTGGCGTCGATGACACGGTCGGAGCCGAGGTCGAGCGTGTCACCGCACGTCCAGGTGTCGAGGTCCTTGCTGGTCAGATGCACGATTTTCCGGCTGCCGTTCCAGTCGGAAAAGATGCCGGGAACGACGGTCAGCCACATGTGATAGGTGTCTCCGAACTTTTGCAGTTCCGGCGCCCACAGGGTTTCGCCCGTGCATTCTGCCGGGATTTTCGCCGTACCGGAATATGTCCAGTTCTGGCCGTCCCTGGATGTCGCAACGCCCAGTGCCGTGCCGTGCACCCAGGCAACGTCCTTCGGATCGGCCAGTTTCAGGTCGGCGCGGCGGTTGGTGTAGAACATGCGCCAGACCTTGTCGGCCTTATCGTACATGATTGACGCGTCGGCGGCGCCGTCGTGCACCGGGTCGCGGTAAAGCGGTTTGGGCGCGGTCTCGGCTCTGGCCGCGCCTGCAACAAGGCTGAGACAAAGGGCGAGGGCGGTGGCACGCATGGATGATCCCTGTCATTTTAATTGTAGGACATTTCCCCAGATTTAGCCCTGATCACCTGAGCGCACAATTTTTTTCGTGTGTAAACGCAGCGTCGGCAGCCCATATCTATGCGACTGGTTTCACGCGAAAGTATCCGCATGCTCAAAGCGCTCGGCAAGGTGCCTTTCTGGCTCAAGACGGTCATCGCCTTTGCGGCGGGGATCGCGGTCGCGCTCTATTGGGGCAAGGACGCGCTGCCGGTGCTCGACCCGATCGGCAATACCTTCGTCAAGGCGATCAAGATGCTGGTCGCGCCGCTGGTCTTCTTCACCATTGCGGCGTCGATTGCGCGGTTGGGCCACAGTGAGGCGACGGGCGGCGGGCGCGCCGTGCGCCTTGGCGCCTATACCATCGGCTGGTTCATGGTCACGTCGGCCATCGCGGTATCGATCGGCCTGGCTATCGGCATCTATTTCCAGCCGGGGCAGGGGATTGCGCACCTGCCGTTCGAAGCACAGCCGGTCAAGGACATCCCGACGCCGGTCGAAGTCGTCACCGGCATCGTGCCGTCGAACATCTTCCAGAGCTTTGCCGAAGGCAAGGTGCTTAGCATTGTACTGTTCGCCATTCTGGTTGGTGCAGCCCTGGGGGCTTTAGGCCAAAAAACCAAGGAGTTGAGCACGCTTGTTGAGCAGGGCTCTCAGGTCATGTTCAAGCTGACGCGCTGGATCATCCAGTTGACGCCGATCGGCGTCTTCGGCCTGATCGGCTCGGTGGTGGCGTCGCATGGCCTGGAGACGCTGCTGCCGCTGATCCCCTATATCGGCCTGGTCTATCTCGGTTGCCTGACTCTGATCTTTGTCGTCTATCCACTGTTGCTGAAGCTGCATGGCTTGCGCGTAGCCGGCTTCTACAAGGGCATCTTCACCGCCCAGCAGACGGCCTTCTTCACCTGCTCATCGATCGGCACCTTGCCGGTGTCGCTGCAGGTCGCGGTCGATAATCTCAAGCTGCCGGCCTCCTATGCGGGCTTTGCATTGCCGCTGGGCGCCAATATGAAGATGGACGGCTGCGGCGCCATCTATCCGGCGATTTCGTCGGTCTTTATCGCCAACTATTTCGGCATCCAGCTTGAGACCTCGCACTATGTTATTATTGCCCTGAGTTCGATCCTGGGCTCGCTGGCGACCGCAGGAGTGCCGGGCGTCGCCGTCGTCATGCTGACCGTGACCCTGTCGGCGGCGGGCCTGCCTTTGGAAGGCGTGGCGCTGCTGGCGGCGATCGACCGCATCCTCGACATGATGCGCACCGCGACCAATGTTACGAGCCAGATCCTGGTTCCGACGCTTGTGTCGCGTGAGAACGGGTTGATTGAGACGGACTCGCCCTTGTTAAGCGCGCGGAAGGCTGAGGCCTAGCGACGGGCTAAAGCGGAAGTGCTCCCGATCGTAGCGATAAAGCTCAGCGGGGCGGCCGCCGGTGTCGTCGCGCATCACACCCAAAGGCTGAACGAATCCCGTACGTTCCAGCGCGCGCCTGAAGTTCTGCTTGTGCAGCTTCACGCCCGACAGCGCCTCCAATGACCGCTGAAGCTCAAGCAGGGTGAAGCGTTCCGGCATAAGCTCGAAGATCACCGGCCGGTATTTGAGCTTGCCCCTGAGGCGCGACAGGCCTGTGGCGGCGATACGGCGATGGTCGGACGCCATGGGCTGACCCGTCGGCGCATCGGGGCGGCCATCGGCACCCTTGACGCGGCTGGCTTCGCCGATCAGGCCGGCGCTGTAGAGCAGTTCGTAGCGGTCCAGTACGCGCTCTTCGTTCCAGTTATCGAAGTCGTCGGGGAAGAGTGTCTCGACCCGGCGCTGGCGCGTCA
>CBIHPL010000190.1:0-6686 GCA_966212005.1 uncultured Asticcacaulis sp. | reverse complement strand
GCCCTGTGCTAAGTGTGGGGTTCCTGGTGCTCGCGCCGCTTGGTGGGGCGGCGCGCGGGTCGGGGGGGGGGCCGCGCCCACGGCGGCTATGCCGGTTTTCAAGGATCTGGCGCAGGTCCATTACCCTGCCGGGTCGAAAGACGCCCGGACGCAGGTCTATTTTGATCCGGGGCTGGCGCGTCTCTACGGCTTTGAATACGAAACCGCCTACAACAGCTTCAAGGCGGCACGCGAACGCGACCCGGATTGCGCCATGTGCGCCTGGGGCATGGCGCTGGCACTGGGGCCGAACATCAACAACGGTCCGATGAGCGAGAAATCGGCCGCCGAGGCGCGGGAGCTGGTTGCGTCTGCTCTTACAAAAAATGGGCTTGGCGACAAGGACCGGATGCTGCTTGAGGCTCTGGCCATCCGCTATGCCGAAAAGCCGCCGGAGAAACAGGGGGGAGTTTTCGCCGAAAGGTATGCTGACGCCTTGTTTGCCGGATCCGCACGGTGGCCCGACGATGATTTCATCGCCGTCCTGGCGGCCGAAGCGGCGATGACGGCACGGCCCTGGGACTACTGGGAGCCCGGCGGCCGGATCGCGCGGCCGTGGGCAGCAAAGGCCATGGCGCTGGTCGAAACGGTGCTCGGGCGCAATCCCGATCATCCCGAGGCGATCCACCTCTATATCCATCTGACCGAAGCCTCGGACCGGCCTGAGCGTGCCGAGCCCTATGCCGACCGGTTGGGCGTGGTGGCGCCGAATTCGCCTCACCTGGTCCACATGCCCAGTCACACCTATTATCCAGTCGGGCGGATCGGCGACGCCATCGACGTCAACCTGAAGGCAATCGCCGTCAATGAAGGCATGGCGCGCGACCTGGGCAAGTCGCCGGCCTACTTCGGTTATTACTATCATCACGCTACCTTCATCATGTCGGCGGCGCAGCAGGTCGGCGACAAGGCCAATGCACTGCGGCTGGCCGGCGAGATCGAGGCGGGGACGCCGCTGTCCACGACGGAGCCGGGAAGCTGGAACGAGGCCAAGCGGCTGATGGCCATGCAGGCGCGGGCGCAATTCATGACGCCGGCCGAGGTGCTGGTGCTGAAGGCGCCGCCATCGAAACTGCACGTTCTGACCACGGTCTGGCGGTCGGCGCGCGTCGAGGCCCTTGTCGCCCAGGGCAATATCGCTGGCGCGCGCAAGGAACTTGCCGCGCTGAAAAAAGCACGGGCGGCCCATACGGAAGATGGTGACGTCGCGCTCATCGCCGAACGTCACGAACGCCTGGCGTCGGGGCGCGTTGCCGCGGCGGCCGGTCAGGTGGCCGAGGCCGCCATGCAGTTCGAGGCGGCGGCCGCAGCCGACAAGCGCCTGAGCTATAACGAGCCGCCTCTGGCCGACCGTCCTGCCCAGATTGCCCTTGGACGGCTCAGGCTGGCGTCAGGCGACGGCCAGGGCGCACTGGCGGCCTTCGACGCCGCTTTGAAGGTGCGGCCGGGCAATGCTTATGCACTTTGGGGCAGGGCAGAGGCGCAGAGGCTTTTGGGTGATACAGCGGGCCATCAGGCGACAATGGCGCAGTTCAATCGCGTCTGGCGCGGCGGCAAGGCGCCAGTCGTCCTTTAGCATTGACGCCCGCAACAGTGGGCCGTAAAGCGATCGCCTCTTTTGTTTCGGAAAGGCTTTCGGTCCATCATGTCGTCACTTGCCACCCTTGCCTACGCCGGCCGCGCATGGCCGTTTGAACAGGCCCGCGCCCTGATCGCGCGCCTGATCAAAACGCGTCTCAAGGATGTGGCCGAGCAGAAACGGGCCTTGGCCCTGATCGAAGCCGGCAAGACGGATGAAGCGCTGAAGGAAAATGAAGCCCTGGGCCGTCCGGTAATCTTCGAGACCGGCTACGGACCATCGGGCCTGCCGCACATCGGCACGTTCGGGGAAGTGGCGCGCACGACCATGGTCCGTCAGGCGTTCGAAGCCATGACGGGAGGGCATTGGACGACGCGCCTGATCTGCTTCTCGGATGACATGGACGGGCTGCGCAAGGTGCCGGAAGGCATCCCCAACCCTGAGATTCTCCGTGAAGACCTGTACAAGCCCCTGACCGTAGTGCGCAATCCGTTTGGCGAGCATCCGTCGTTCGGCCAGCACAATAACGCGCGTCTTAAAGCATTTCTGGATAGCTTTGGATTCACTTATGAATTTCTGTCGTCGACAGAGTGCTACAAGGGCGGGATTTTCGATCAGACCCTGCTGACGGCGCTCGATCGCTTCGAGCAGATCCAAGCGGTCATGCTGCCGACGCTGGGGCCGGACCGGCGCGCGACTTACTCGCCGTTCCTGCCGATCTCGCCGAAGACCGGCCACGTGCTTCAGGTGCCGACGCTTGAACGCGATGTGGCGCGCGGCACGATCGTGTTCGAAGAGAATGGTGAAACGTTCGAGGTACCGGTGACCGGCGGCCACGTCAAGATGCAGTGGAAACCCGACTGGGCGATGCGCTGGGCGGCTCTTGGTGTCGATTATGAGATGGCAGGCAAGGACTTGATCGATTCGGTTAAGGTGTCGTCTCAGGTCTGCAAGGTGCTGGGTGGCGTGCCGCCTGAGGGCTTCAACTACGAACTGTTCCTGGACGAGCAGGGTCAGAAGATTTCGAAATCCAAAGGCAATGGCCTGACCATGGAAGACTGGTTGCGTTACGGCGCGCCGGAAAGCCTCAGCTATTACATGTTTCAGTCGCCGAAGTCGGCCAAGAAACTCTATTTCGACGTCATCCCGCGGGCGACGGACGAGTTCTTCCAGCAGCTGGATGCATACCCAAAGCAGGAGGAAGCCAAGCAGATCGAAAACCCGGTGTGGTTCGTGCTGCGTGGCGATACGGCGATTGCCTCGCCTCCGGTAACCTTCGGTCTGATGCTGAACCTGGTGTCAGCGGCCAATGCCTCGGACAAGGAGACGCTGTGGGGCTTCCTGCGCGCCTATATTCCGGGCGCCACGCCCGAGAGCGAACCCGTGCTGGACCGGCTGGCCGGCTATGCGCTGAACTATTTCGAGGACTTCGTGAAGCCGTCGAAATCGTTCCGATTGCCGGACGACAAGGAGAAGGCTGCGTTCGAAGACCTCATCCAACGCTTCAAGGCGTTGCCGGCGGATACGCGCGATGCCGAAGCGTTGCAGAACATTGTATTTGAGGTCGGAAAGGCTCATGAATTCGAACCTTTGCGGGCATGGTTTCAGGCATTGTATGAGGTTCTTCTTGGGCAGTCTCAAGGGCCGCGGTTTGGGTCATTCGTGGCGATCTTCGGGCTGGACCGGACGATTGCCTTGCTGGAGCAGGGTGTCCGGGGGGAGCTTGTGGTAACGCCTTAAGCGCCGTATGACTTGCGGGCGCGGGGTAGCGACTCCACGCCCACAAGTTATTCGCGCCAACGGAGGCCCCATGCGGCGTCGTGCCCTTGCGTTCAGTTGCGTACTCCTCATTCCCACCCTGGTCCACGCTGCACCGAAACCGGCAGCCATCGATGCCGAGGTTCGCAAGGTTCTCGATGCCACCAGGGCAAACGGCATCGCCATAGCGGTCATCGAGAATGGCACGGTCGGCTATACTCAGGCCTATGGTATTCGCAACGCCAAGGGCGATCCGCTGACTCCTGATACGGTCATGTACGGCGCCTCGCTCACCAAGGCGGTCTTCGCCTACACGGTTCTGCAACTGGCCGATCAGGGCAAGCTGACGCTCGATACGCCTCTGCCTGAGCTGCTGGACAAACCGCTGCCGGACTACGACACGGAAGCGATCTATCGGGGCAAGTACGGCCCCTACCACGACCTGGCCAATGAGCCGCGCTGGAAGCAGATCACGCCGCGTATCGCGCTCACCCACTCCACCGGCTTTGCCAACTTTTCGTGGCTGGAGCCGGACCAGAAGCTGCGCATCCATTTCGATCCGGGGACGCGATACGCCTATTCCGGCGAAGGTCTGATCCTGCTGCAATTCGCCATCGAAAACGGCAAGATCAAACAGGATTTGGGCGACCTGACCCAGGCCAACTTTACGCGCCTGGGCATGACCCGGACCAGCCTGACATGGCGGGATGACTTCCGGCCAAACCTGGCCGACGGCTGGAACGATGCCGGCGAGGTTGGCGAGCACGATGAGCGCTCAAAGGTTCGTGTCGCCGGATCGATGGACACGACTATCACCGACATCGCCAAGTTTGCCGCTGCCCTGGTGCGTGGTGATGGCCTGAGCCCGAAATCGCGCGCCGAAATGGTCAAGCCGCAATTGAAAATCACCACGGCCCATCAGTTCCCGCCGTTTGCCCCGGAATTGCCGGCGGATCAGCAACGCAAGGACCTCTATGCCGGGCTTGGCGTTGTCGTCTTCGACGGGCCGCAGGGCCACGGCTTCTACAAGGGCGGGCATGACGGCCAGACGGCCAACACCATGGTCTGCGTAGAGAAGAACCAGCGCTGCGTCGTTATCCTGTCGAACGATGTTCGCGCCGAGGCTGGCTTTGCGGAACTGGTGAAGTTCGTACTCGGCGATACCGGCGTGCCGTATGAATGGGAATACGGGGACCGCGCCGGCAGGTCGTGACGGTCAGCCGCCAATCAGGAAATGCGTCTGCAGCGTCGCGATGGGTTGAGAGCGCTGATCCTGCCATGCCTGCACTTCGACATTCGCCACCGTTCGTCCGACACGGTTGACGACCGCACGGGCAAAGGTATCGACCGGCCGGCCTGTGCGCAGATACTGGATGCTGACGTCGATCGGCTTTGGCACGTGGTGGAAGGTCTCGCTCAGGAAAAGTTGCGCCATGGCCGTCATTTCCATGAAGGCGCTGATAACGCCGCCGTGCAGGGCCGGAATCATCGGATTTCCGATCAGGTGCGGGGCGTAGGGCAGCCTCGCCGTCAGTTCGTCGCCGGCGAGATCGAGCCGCATGCCAAGGAATCCGGCGAAGGGGATGGCCTTCAGCACATCTTCGGGGTTGAGGCGCTCGATTGGACGGGCGAGGGCGGGGGCTATATCCTGCGTCATAATACTAACCCTTGGGGGACAATGATGGCGAGGCGATGATAAAGGCCGACTGGGCCGCCGCCACCGGATCGTCGGGGGTGTCTTCGTAGGCAAAGGCTCGCACGAAACCGATCGACCGCGTCAGTTTATAGCATTTCGCCGTGACCAGCAGGTCGCGTTCGGGTTCGGCGGCGCGCATGTAGTCGATGCGAAGATCGAGCGTGGCGATCGGCTTGAATTCATTGAGCACGTCCCAGACCGCCATGCCTGAGCCGTTGTCGAGCAGGGCGGTGACGACCCCGGACGCGATGACGCGTGTTTCCGGATCGCCGACCAGATCGGCCCGCCACGGCAGGCGCATCGTAAGGCCGTCGCCGGACCGGCCGTCGTAGACGGCGCCGATCGCCTTCATATAGGGCGTATTGTCGATGATGGTTCCGAACATATCGGAAAATGCGGTCTGATCCATGACTTCATCTTTACGTTGCAAAGCCGATATGATTTTCGCCTATCTTGACGCGGACGTCAAAGCCTCATGTCAAAATGTCCTTGCAATCGCCGGTTAAACGGCGTCTTTTAGGTGGCTGAATTCCCAATTTCCTAAAGGTTTCCGCCGCCATGTCCGCGTCTCTGGATCAGGTTCCCGCCAATCGTTCAGCTCTCGTCCTTTTTTCGGGCGGGCAGGATTCAAGCGTGTGCCTGGCCTGGGCGCTCAGACATTACGATCGTGTGGAAACCATCGGCTTCGACTACGGGCAGCGCCATGCGATCGAGATGACGACGCGCCTGTCCGTACTGGCGAAGGTCCGTGAGGTCTTTCCGCTGGCGGCGGAAAAGCTGGGCGAAGATCACGTCTGCGACCTCAAGGGCTTCGGCGCCGTGGCGGAATCCGCCCTGACGCGCGAAAGCGAAATCGTCATGACCGAGCGCGGCCTGCCGTCGTCCTTCGTGCCGGGCCGCAATCTCGTCTTCTTCGTCTACGCCGCGGCCGTGGCCGACCGGCGCGGCATCGATCATCTGGTTGGCGGCATGTGCGAGACCGACTATTCCGGCTATCCGGACTGCCGCGCCAACACGCTCGACGCCATGGAAAAGACGCTGGTGCTTGGTGTAGAGCGTCCGTTCCGCATCGACACGCCGTTGATGCAGCTCAATAAGGCTCAGACATGGGCGCTGTCGCATGAACTCGGCGGCGACGAACTGGTGCAGTTGATCCTCGAAGAAACCCACACCTGCTATGTCGGCGCCCGCGGCGAGCGCCATGCCTGGGGCTATGGCTGTGGCGAATGCCCGGCCTGCCAGTTGCGCAAGACCGGATTCGAGCATTTTCTGGAAATCCGGCAGGCATCGCAGGGCAGCTTGGCGAAGTAGTGCTGTCAGGGAGTTCCGTTCGGGCGCAAAGCCCTGTATGAGCGGCGGATGTACAGCTTCAAGGAAATCTTCCTGACCCTTCAGGGCGAGGGCGGCCAGGCCGGCCGCGTCAACGTCTTTGCGCGCTTTGCCGGCTGCAATCTGTGGAGCGGCCGCGAGCAGGACCGCATTACCGCCGCCTGCGACTTCTGTGACACCGACTTTGTCGGCACCGACGGCGAAAACGGCGGCAAGTTCGCCTTGCCGGCGGATGTCGTTGCGGCGCTGGACGCCGTCTGGGGGCAGGGGCGCGTCAGTGAGAAG
>CBIHPL010000189.1:0-6706 GCA_966212005.1 uncultured Asticcacaulis sp. | reverse complement strand
GGCGTTAGGTCACTGGACATCGCGTTCCGACGGCGGTCACTTCCCCGCAATGGAACTGCCCGATGTGCTCGTCGCCGATCTGCGCTTGTTCTTTTCGAAGCTGAGGGCGTAGATCATGGACGGCGCTTCGCCAAACCTGGCAGGGAACACAATGTCATTTGATACCGCACAGCTACGTTGCCAAAACCAGCGCCTCACTGGCCCCCGGCCTGCCTCGGCCTTGCAGGTCGTCGAGTGGTTCGGCGCCATTCAGGCTCAGGATTTCGGTGCCGCGCTGTGGGCTGTCGGACAGCGGTCGGCCGGGCTGACCGTCGAAGACGTGACGCGCGCCATCGCGGACAGGGAGATTGTCCGCTCCTGGCCCATGCGCGGCACGATCCATTTCGTGCCGGCAACCGACCTGCGCTGGATGCTTTCGCTTACCAGCGCGCGCGAGAATGACCGCGTCCGCTCGCTTCTTCGTGGCCTTGGGCACGGTCAGGCGACCCTCGATCGTGCCCGCACGATACTCGAAGCGTCTTTAAGCAACGGTCCGCTGACCCGGCCCGAAATCTATGAAAAACTCGAGCAGGACGGCATTCCAACGGCAAAAACCGTGGGAATCCAAATTCTCACCTTCTGGGCGCAATCGGGGCTGATCTGCTTCGCGGAACACCGCGGCAAACAACCCACCTTCGCCCTCCTCGACGACTGGCTGACGCCCGGAAAGGCCAACCAGCCCGACCGCGACGCAGCGCTGAGGACCCTGGCCGAACGCTACTTCCGCAGTCATGGCCCCGCGACGGAACGGGATTTCGCGTGGTGGGCCGGGATTACGCTGACCGTGGCGCGCGAGGCGATCCGGCTGGCGGGCGGCCTGTTGTCCGAGCGCGTTTTGAATGGCGTGCCGTTCCTGTCGCACGCCGAGAGCCGGCCAGATGCAGATGCTGACGGTGACGTGCTGCGCCTGCTGTCTCCCTTCGACGAAATCCTGGTGGGCTACAAGGATCGCTCGGCTTACGACCTTCGGAGCGGTGCGCCGGACCAGACGCTCAACCTTTTTGGCCCCACCCTCCTGCTGAACGGTCGTCTTGTGGGCTCCTGGCAAAAGACCCTCGGCTCAAAATCCGGCCGTGCCACCCTTGAATTCCTGCCCGACGTCGACCCAGGCGCGCGAACCCTGGCGGATGCCGAGATCGAACGCCTCAGCCAGTTCTGGGGAGTGCCCGTCGTCGCGTCCTGACCGTGGGATCATATCTTGTGAACAGCCTCCAGGTCCGAAGGCAGATGGCCCATGATCTTTTTAATCGATTTGATCATGTGGGGCTGGTCCGTATAGCCGAGGTCGACCGCCACGGCCACGGGCCTGTCGCCGGCCTTCAGGCGTCGCACGGCTTCCTGGGCGCGGCGGATCAGCTGAAAATCCTTCTGGGTGATGCCCGTGACCTTCTTGAAGCGCTCCTGGACGACCCGCTTCGACGCTGCCTTTGGATGTGCGGTGAAGGCCTGGGCGACCAGGTCGTCGGATTGCAGGAGGTTGGCCGCAACCATCATATCGGTGAGCTGTTCGGCGTTCTGAAACGTCGGTAATGGCAGCTTCGCCCCGTTAAGCGTGAAGCTGTCCTCGTCCATGGGCAGAAATCGCACCCCGGCATTCGCGCCGGTTTGCTTGTCCTGCGTGACATAGACATGCGCGGCAAACGAGATGACGATGCCGTATTCACCCGCCGTATAAGGTACGTCGACCGGTTCCTTTCCCTGTCCGGCCAGGAAGATAACGGGTAGCTTGCCGGGTGTTTCCCTGAAGATGAGGTCCCACGACCCGTCGGGTGTTGCCGTATAAATACCATCCGTCAGGCACACGGTCTGCCAGACCGTGTCGATCCATGGATGGGACGAACTGCGTCGCGAGTGTTTTTGCGTCATGATTCAGGTGTCGTCGATAAGGTCTGAAGTGCGCGGTGTCGGTGGTTCGCCTGTTCACGATTAAATAGACTCGCGTCGCGACCCAACCTTCTATTGCGCGAATCAGGCAGGATGTGATTATGGAACATATTGAGAACTTTGGCGATTGCCAGGTTTTCAGTCTCGGAGATCAGCTTGCGCGCCAAACCTCTTGCCATTCCATCAGAGAAAAAAAGGCCGGGCGGAATCTTGGACCAAGCGGCCTCCGCGCGCGCCGAGATCGAGCGGGTCCGCGAATTTGCCAGGGCCTGGATTAAGACTATTCCGGAAACCCGGCGAAGCGATAGCGCCGTTTTGTTTGCCCGCCAGGCCCTGGTCGCATTCGCCGAGCGCGCTTCACCGGCCTGCAAGCTGAATGCTTTTATCTTTCATCCGTTTGGCAAACTGGACAAGGCAGCCGTCGCGCTGGCGGGCATCGTGGCGACCGAAGCGGGCAAATTGCCACTTCCGGAAGCTTTACATGTCATCACCAGCTTCTATCCTTCGCTTATACCCACGCGCGAGCGCGGCTTACTGGGGGCGTTCTACACCCCGCCTGCGCTCGCCAATCGTCTACTGGACATGGTGGAGGACGAATCCCTGGATTGGCGACACGCCCGGGTGCTCGATCCAGCGGTCGGTGGCGGGGCCTTTCTGATCCTTGCGGCCCAGCGCATGCGTCGAGCCATCGAGAGCAGTGAGCCGGCCTTCATCCTTGCCCAGCTCGGTTCGAGACTGCTCGGGCTGGAACTTGACCCGCGTGCGGCCAGTCTCGCTCAGACGGCAATGGAAATCCTGCTTTCCGACCTGTCACTTAGCGCCGGTCGTCCCGTGCCCACCATGGTCCGGGTCTGCGATACACTCAACGAACACCCCGCCGCCGCCTTTGATCTGGTTGTCGGCAATCCCCCCTATGGCCGTGTTGCCCTGAGCGGTGACCAGCGACGCCGGTACGAGCGTAGTCTTTACGGGCATGCTAATCTCTACGGCGTGTTCACCGATATTGCGCTGCGCTGGACGAAACCCGGTGGCCTCATTGCATACCTTACGCCCACAAGCTTTCTCGCGGGCCGTTATTACTCTGCTCTCCGCGGCTTGCTGGCCAGCGAGGCGCCGCCCGTCGCGATCGACTTCGTTCACGCACGCGCCGGCGTTTTCGAAGACGTTCTGCAGGAAACGCTTCTGGCCGTCTACGCCAAGGGGGCCAAGGCAAATCGCGCTCAGATCCACCATGTCACCCTGACCAGCGATCGGGAGGCCCAATTCACCCGCAACGGCACGATCGGCCTGCCCGAACCGGCGACCGCGCCATGGCTGGCCCCCCGGGAGCCGGCGCACAGCCAGTTGATCACGCGGGTCGAAACCATGAAAACCCGGCTCTCCGACTGGGGATACTCGGTGTCGACGGGACCGCTGGTCTGGAACCGGTTCAAACCTCAACTGCGCCTTAAGGCGGGCGGCAAGGATGTCTATCCTCTGCTTTGGGCCGAATGCGTGACCTCGGATGGCCGGTTCGTGTATCGGGCAGCCAAGAAGAACCACGAGCCTTATTTCAAGCTGGAAGCCGGCGACAATTGGTTGTTGGTTAAAGAACCCTGTGTTCTCGTCCAGCGTACGACAGCGAAAGAGCAGTCCCGCCGCCTCATAGCCGCCGAGTTGCCGGCCTCATTTATCGCGCAACATGGGGGCGTTGTGGTGGAAAATCATCTCAATATGATCCGCGCGGACGACCACGTGAAGGTTTCCCCGGGCGTGGTTTCGGCGATCCTCAACAGCCGCGTCGTTGACCAGGTGTTCCGCTGCATGAGCGGCAGCGTGGCCGTTTCCGCTTTTGAGCTGGCGTCCATGCCTCTTCCCAAGGCCAGTGATCTCGAAATCCTTTCGCGCCTCGTGGCGCTGGGGGCTGACCGGGAAGACATAGAGGCGGAATGCGCTCGCTTGTACGGGGCGACGTGATGTCGGGTTTGCCAGCATATGTGCCGAAGGAAATTGTCAGCGAACGTCTGCCCCTGATTTTCCCCCAGGGTACCCCGAACCGCACCTATTGTGTGCGGGATTTGGCCGCCAGCACTGTTTTCACGGCGCTTTATATCGGCGCTGTCGAAGGTTCCGGGCAATATCTCGGCCCTGTTCACGTCTACCGCATGACGAACGAGCAGTCTCGCAAACCCGAAACCGAGGCGCGAACCACCTATACGGCCTCACTCCGGAAGAAGAACGTTCAGATCGAAGGCACGCGCTGGTATGCCGACAACACCCGCGAACCGATACGCGACGAGACCTTGAGAGATGGCCTTGTTGCCGTAGGGGCCGTTCTACAGCGGGAAGACCTCCCCACCACCTCCGGCGCTCCGAGATACAGCCTGAAGGCTGAGTTCGCCGCACTCTTCGATCCTGGGCTGCAAGGCGCGGAACTGGAGGCTGCGATTGGCAGGTTCCAGAACGACCATCTGTCTAAAAGCGCGCTTGCGCGGGTGACCATCATCCGGGCCGGCGCCTCGGCGAAGGCGGGAGGCGTACTTGTGACCTTCCCCAATGGAGAGACGCGTAACCTCGCTCCCGGCCCCAGCTCCTTCATTGCGCAAAGTGTGATCGAGATTTTTGCCAAACGCTTCCTGAAGGAGCCTGTTGTCCTGTGGCTCAGCGAAAGCGGCAACAAGGTCGTCGTCCGGGACGACAGTATTGCGAACGCAATCGGTCTGAAAATCGAAGCCGACAAGAATCTACCGGATCTGATCCTCGCGGATCTCGGTCCCAGGGATCCCTTGATTGTATTCGTCGAAATTGTCGCAACAGACGGCGCAATTACCTCCCGCCGACAGGAAGCGATATATACTTTGACGGACGGAGCGGGCTTCGACAGGTCTCAGATTGCGTTTTTGACAGCTTATCAAGATCGTGAATCGGCCGGTTTCAAGAAGACGGTCGCGCAGTTGGCCTGGGGCACGCTGGCCTGGTTCGTTTCGGAGCCTGAAAATCTTATTGCCCTGCGAAAATCCGGCGAAGATCTGCCTCTGTAACCCCGGCACTGAACCATGGATGTGCCTCAGAGATAGGTCTGGCCAATGCCAAGGTCCGCCTTGTCACCGCATGCCCACGGCCGTCGGCATGCGGATCATGCCAAACCAGCATTCGTCGATAAAGGCGGCCAGTTTTGTATAGCCCGCCGGATCGATCGGCTTGACCATGTAGGCGCTGGCGAAGTTGCGATAGGCCTCGTTGACGTCCGAGTCGGCGTCGGAACTGCTCAGTACGACGACGGGAATGGATTGCACCGTCACCTGCGACTTGAGTGATTTCAACACATCCATGCCGCTGATCGTCGGCAGGTTGAGGTCGAGAAAGACGAGATCGAAGGTCTGGGCGTCATCGTCGATCAGGCGCCCGAGGGCATCATCGCCGTTCAGAGCATGCGTGACCTCGATGGCTGGATTGCGCGCCTTGAGCGCCCGGCGGAACAATATGGCTTCGCCCGTACTGTCCTCTACCAGCAGAATACGCAAACGGTCTTGAGTCATGACGGCATCATGCGCGGCTTCGGTCACAGCAGCAAGCAAATCGTTGCCTGATCACGGTGGCGTTACACGCAATTAAGTGAATGGAATCAGGAAAGCCGAGCTCTCTTTCAGCCCTTCCATGGCTCACCGGTATCCGGTGCCTGATGATCTGCGAGAGGTTTTACATCCAGCCGCCGATTGGTAAGCGCTGTCGTGCCGCCATCAGATTTGGAACGAAATGCGCATCAAAATGGTCATACCAAAATAATTGCCTGATTTGTTTCCGCAATTCAGCGGAAGCACGAATGCAAGTCGCTTTCAATAGTGAAAATTCCCAACATTCACTGGCTGTTGATTGGCCTTCGCCTATGAAAACGTCTATGGCCGACATCGACGGCCAAACAGGACATTCGCGCAGATACGTGGTTAAAAGAACACGCTTCCGGTCGTAATGGTCAGACCATGTTGACTAAAAAAGTCTGACGAATTAACATGTGAGCGCTAACAAGCTGTGGCAACGACCGCAGCGCCGGGAATCAGAGGAAACAAAGGGAGACATACTTATGTCCAGCCATCCATCGCGCCTGCGCGCGCTCAAGACAGTTCTGCTGTCCGCAACCGTCCTTACATCCGGCTTGGCGGGCGCCGCCCTGGCCCAGGACGCAGCGCCGGCGGCGGCCGGCAACGACACCGAAGTGGTCGTCGTCACCGGCTATCGCGGCAGCCTTCAGAACTCGGCCATCGCCAAGAAGCGCGCCGTCGGCTTCGAAGACTCCATCTTCTCCGAAGACATGGGCAAGTTCCCGGACACCAACCTGGCCGAATCGTTCAACCGCATCCCGGGCATCACCATCGCCCGCGAAATCACCGGCGAAGGCACGACCATCGCCATCCGCGGCCTGGGTTCCAGCTTTACGCGCATCATGCTGAACGGCGCAGCCGTGGCCACGGGGTCGACCGGCGATGTCAATACGAACAACTCCAACCGCG
The DNA here is from genome assembly GCA_966212005.1 of uncultured Asticcacaulis sp. Classification (GTDB taxonomy): domain Bacteria; phylum Pseudomonadota; class Alphaproteobacteria; order Caulobacterales; family Caulobacteraceae; genus Asticcacaulis. The sequence goes on along the minus strand of CBIHPL010000189.1, from coordinate 296 downwards.
AAGTCGATCTCGACATCTTTCCGCCGGAACTGTTCAGCTCGCTGACGGTCTACAAGTCGGCCAAGGCGTCCCTGCTCGAAGGCGGGGCATCCGGCGCCGTCAACATGCGCCAGGCGCGCCCGTTCGATTTCAGTGGCGACCGCATCATGTATTCGGTCGAAGCCAACAAGAACTCGCTGGCCGACGAAGGCGGCTATAAAGGTTCGTTCCTGATCTCCAAGAAGTTCGGCAATTTCGGCGTCCTGGCCGGCGTGTCGCACCAGCACACCGTCATTGCCGCCGAAGGCTGGGAATCG
>CBIHPL010000188.1:0-6715 GCA_966212005.1 uncultured Asticcacaulis sp. | reverse complement strand
TCCCTTTGGAAGCCGTGGACCTGGCTGAACTTCAACTGGGACCGCTTCTTCAAGCCTCTTATTTAGCGCTCAAGAGCTGGCTAAGGTTCCTCGCCCATAGCGATGCGCTAACGCCTCGCTCCTTGAGCGCAAAGCCTCGGGCGCGCAGTCGCGCTTGCCGAAATGCCAGTGGGCATTTCGGAGGGTGTAATCGACCCCGTCCTATTGCCGACATGGGAGGCGTACTGTAAACGCAGCCCATGAACGCGCGTATCAAAGCCATGGATGCCCTGCAAACGCGGCTGGGCTATACTTTTCGTAACCCCGAACTGCTGGACATCGCCCTGACGCATGCCAGCGTCGCCGAAGGTGCGCGTAAAATAAAAGACAACGAACGCCTGGAATTCCTGGGGGACCGCGTGCTGGGCCTGCTGACCGCCGAGTCGCTGATGGAGGCTTTTCCGGACGCCGAAGAAGGCGAACTGTCACGCCGTTTCCATGCCCTGGTCAGCAGGGACGCCTGCGCCGCCGTCGCCAGGGCGCTTGATGTCGGGCCGGCCCTGCGTCTGGCGGCGGGCGAGACCAAGAGTGGCGGTCGCGCCAATCCCACCATTCTTGGCGATGCCACCGAAGCCCTTATGGCTGCCGTCTATATCGACGGAGGCTACGAGACGGTGCTACGATGCTTCAAACCGCTGTGGGCCGAAGCCTTGCGCAGCAGCGGCAATGCGTCACGGAGCAATCCGAAATCCTTTCTCCAGGAATGGGCCGCGGCAAATGGCAAGGCGCCGCCGGCCTATAGTCTCATCAACCGCAAGGGGCCGGATCACGCCCCGGTCTTTACCATCGAAGTGCGCATTGACGGTATTTCGCCTCAGTCGGCGACCGGCAAATCGCGGCAGGAGGCTGAGAAGGCCGCCGCCCTGCGCCTGATCGAACAGGAACAATTGAATTGACCGACACTTCTCAAAAATGCGGCTTTGTCGCCATTATCGGCGCGCCGAACGCAGGCAAGTCGACGCTCGTCAACCGGTTGGTCGGCACCAAGGTGTCGATCGTAACCCAGAAGGTGCAGACGACGCGCTTTCCGGTGCGTGGTATCGCCATCGAAGGCGACGTGCAGATGATACTTGTCGATACGCCGGGGATATTCAAGCCGCGCCGGCGGCTAGACCGGGCGATGGTCGCCTCGGCCTGGACGGGCGCCCACGACGCGGATTGCATCGTCCTGCTGGTCGATGCCGCGGCGCAACTGGCGGTGAAGCATTCGACGGAGATCAAGGCGACGGCTGCTGATTTCAAGGCCGTCGAAGATGTCGACATGATTATCGAAGGCTTGAAGACAAACAATGCCAAGGCAGTCCTGGCGCTGAACAAGATCGACCTGATGAAGCGCGACAACCTGCTGGCCGTCGCTGACGAGCTGTATAAGACGGGTGTCATCGAAGACGTGCTTATGATCTCGGCCGAAAAGGGCAATGGCGTCGATGATCTGAAGGCGCTGCTGGCCAAGCGGATGCCGGAGGGGCCATGGCTATATCCGGAAGACCAGGCGGCCGACGCGCCGGTGCGCATCATGGCCGCCGAGATTACCCGCGAAAAGCTGTTCCTGCGCGTCCACGAAGAACTGCCCTATGCGGCTGCCGTGATGACGACCAAGTTCGAAGACAAGCCCGACGGTTCGGCGCGCATCGAGCAGACGATTTTCGTCGAGCGCGACAGTCAACGCCCCATCGTGCTGGGCAAGAACGGCCAGACGCTGAAATGGATCGGCCAGAAGTCCCGCGAGGACCTTTCGAAGCTGCTCGACCGCCCGGTACATCTTTTCCTCCATGTCCAGGTCTCGGAAAAGTGGAGCGATGACAAAGCGCTGTACGCCCAATTCGGCCTCGAGTACGACAGCTAGCGAAACCCGCTCTGGCGGGCTGCAAACCGGCATCTATCTGCGATACGATGCTCACGTACTCAAGTACGCTCCGCTTCGTTTCTCGATAGCTACCGGTTTTCGCCGCGCCATAACGGGTTTCGTCCATGTCAGTAGAATACGAAGATCAGGCAATCGTTCTAAGTGCCAGACTGCATGGGGAAACCGGGGCGGTGGTGCATGTCCTGACCCGGCTCCACGGTGTTCAGGCGGCCCATGTCGCCGGCGGCGCGTCGCGGCGGATGAAGCCGCTGCTGCAACCGGGATCAACGGTCACCTTTCGTTATCGCGCCCGCAGTTCCGACCAACTGGGCGCCGCGACGATCGAAGCGGACGGGCAGGGCGCTGACCTGCTCGACGACCCGGTTGGCCTGCTGGGACTGCAATGCGCCGCGCTCATGACGCGGCAGGCCCTGCCGGAACGCGAACGGCACGAAGGCGCCTATCACGCCTTCCGGGCCTTGTTGTCGGCCTTTGCCATTCCCGAAATCTGGCCTGTCATTTACGTGCGCTACGAGGCCGGTCTTCTCGAAGAACTCGGCTATGGGCTGGACTTGAGCGCCTGCGCGGTCACCGGGTCACGCGACGACCTGTGCTATGTCAGCCCGAAATCCGCGCGCGCCGTAAGCCGCGAAAGCGGCGCCCCATACAAGGATAAACTCCTGCCCTTGCCGCCGTTCCTTCTGTCCTCGCAGGGCGGTATTTCCGAAGGAGATGTCGCCAACGGTCTGAAACTCACCGGTTTCTTTCTTGAGCAGCATGTGTTTCACCCGCACAACAAGCCTTTGCCGGAGATTCGCGAGCGCTTGACCGAGGCATTGAATCAGGCCGGTTTAGGATAACCGCGTCATCCATTCTTTGCTAAGAAATGTGTGTCAGAGTGGGAAGATCATGCGTGAAATCGACCGAGCCCAGATAGTGACCTACAGCGCGGCTGAACTGCTTGCTGCCAATGTCAATCCGCATACGGGCCTCGCGACGGACTACCTGAATCTGTTCAACGAAGCGATCATGCTGTTCGAAATGGGTCTCGACATGCCGGACATGGCCGAGGAACTGGCGGACTGGAAGCCGCGCGATTACGTGGCGCACTTCGAAGCCTCCGGATTTGAACTCCGTGAAGTCGTTATCTCCGCCTATCTGCATGCCCAGTCGGAAACACGTCTGGCGTTCGATGAGAGCTGTGCGCGGGCTCTGACGGTCTTTGATTCGTCGATAAATATCCTGCTGAGCTCAAATCTTGACGACGACGTCGCCAAGGCGGATCTGCAGATGCGCCTGGCCGAGATGAAGGCACTGGTCGTCGAAATGGACTCGCATATCCATGGCCGCGCGGAAGCTATGGAAAGCAACCGGCAGAGCGAAGTCGACGCACTGTTTTAATAGGCTTGATCTGCTGCTGACAAATTTTGGCAGTATATCTGCGTATGCTCCGGATATCCAAGGAGGACGCTATGACCCTGACAGCCACCTGCCATTGCGGCGCCACGCATATAGAATTGCCCCGCGCGCCGAAGACGGCCAAGACGTGCAATTGCACCTTCTGTCATCGCACGGGAGCTGTCTGGGCCTATTTCGATCCGGCGGAGGTCACGGTCAAGGCCGATCAAAACAGAACCTATTCCGCCAGCGGCGGCATGAACCAGCACCATTTCTGCGGGACGTGCGGCGGCAACACACACGGTGACAGCCCGGACTGGGCGTCGATCTACAATGCCGACGGAACGCCCAAGGAAGGCTACGCTCCGGGGCAGATGCCGGAAGCGCGAACGTTCGCCGTCAACATGCGCATGGTCGATGGCTTCGATCTCGATGCCTTGCCTCTGGAACATATGGATGGCCGCGGCAACTGGTAGCCATTTTTAATCGGAAAATAACGGGGCTATGTTAGCATGTGCAACATGGCCTCCGACACCCGATCGTTCGAGAACAATTTGACACCCGAACTGCTGATGCGGCTGGGGGAGGGGTTGTTGAGCAGCGGCACCATGCTGGCCCTGTTTGCGCCGGACGATTCCCTGAATTTCGCGACGCCGGACTTTCTGCGTCTGTATGACGTCCAGCCGGGACATCAGACTTTCGGCAGCGTCATGCGGCATTGCTACGCCCATAAGACCGGTCCCCTGATCGAGACCGATGACATCGACGCCTGGCTGGAGGCCGCCAACATCAAGCGGCGCAGCCGGAGCTTGCGGAAATTCGAAGTCGACATGGTCGACGGCCGGGGGATGTACGCCATCGAGACCCGGTTCGACGATGACTGGGTGCTGCTGGCGGTCACCGACTACACGGCGGTGAAGCACAAGGAAGCCACCCTGCGCACCGCGCGCGACGAGGCGATAGTGGCCTCGGAAACCGATCATCTGACGGGGCTGTTCAATCGCGGTGCCGCCATGAAACGCTTTGGGGCCATACTCGACCGCGCCGTGCAGGCCGGTCAGGACTTCAGCGTCGTCCTGCTCGATCTGGACCATTTCAAGATGATCAACGACCACTTCGGCCACGATGGCGGCGATCAGGTCCTGGTTCATTTTGCCGGCTGCATGCGAAATGCCCTGCGCGATCGCGACGTGACCGGCCGGGTCGGCGGCGAAGAATTTCTGATTGTCATGCCGGGGGCGTCGGTGTCGCAGGCGTCGGGCATGGTCGAGCGCCTGCGCGCGCACCTTCGCGACCAGAGGCTGAAGGTCGGGGATGTGACGCTGCGCTACACCTTTTCGGCGGGCATCGCCGGCTGGCAGCCCGGCAAGACTTTACAGGGATTGTACAGGGACGCCGACCAGGCGCTTTATGCCGCCAAGTCGGCCGGTCGCGACCAGGCTCGCAACGCGGTGTGAATAGCTGGAGAGTTCGCTTGTATTCCTTTCGTTCTCGTTCTAAACGGGGCGGATGAGTGACGTAGTGATTCCTGACGACGCCGGCGGTAAGGTCGTTGACGAGCCTATGGGCGACGCGCTGTCGCGCCGCTATCTGGCCTATGCCCTGTCCACCATCATGCACCGGGCGCTGCCGGACGTGCGCGATGGCATGAAACCGGTTCACCGCCGTATCATGTATGCCATGTCGAACCTGCGCCTGACGCCCGAATCGGCGGCGCGGAAATGCGCCAAGGTTGTCGGCGACGTCATGGGTATCTACCACCCGCACGGCGACCAGGCGATCTATGATGCCCTGGTGCGCATGGCCCAGGACTTCGCCCAGCGCTACATGCTGGTCGATGGTCAGGGGAATTTCGGCAATATCGACGGCGATAATCCCGCTGCCATGCGTTACACCGAGTGTCGTCTGACGCCGGCGGCGATGCTTTTGATCGATGGCATCAACGAGAATGCCGTCGACTTCCGTCCGACCTACGACGACCAGGACGAAGAGCCGGTCATCCTGCCGGCGGGCTTCCCGAATCTGCTCGCCAACGGGTCGATGGGAATCGCGGTCGGGATGGCCACGTCGATCCCGCCGCACAATGTGGCCGAGCTGATCGATGCCTGCCGAAAATTATTGACCGCGCCGGAGACGACGACGGCCGAGCTGATGGAATTCATTCCTGGTCCGGATTTCCCGACCGGAGGCATCTGCGTCGAGACGCGCGCCTCCATTCAGGAAGCCTATGAGACCGGCCGCGGCTCGATCCGCACGCGCGCCCGCTATGAGGTCGAAGAGCTCGGCCGCGGCAACTGGCGGATCGTCGTCCGCGAAATCCCGTATCAGGTCCAGAAGTCGCGCCTGATCGAGCAACTGGCGGACCTGATCGAGAACAAGAAGGCGCCGCTTCTGGGCGATGTCCGCGACGAGTCGGACGAAGAGGTCCGGCTGGTACTGGAACCCAAGACGCGCAATATCGAACCCGAAGTGCTGATGGAGAGCCTGTTCAAGGTCTCGGATCTCGAAACGCGCTTCGGTGTCAATATGAACGTGCTGGACGCGACCGGCACGCCGCGTGTCCTTGGCCTCAAGGCCTGCCTGATCGCCTTCCTGGATCACCGCCGGGTTGTGCTGCAACGCACGTCGCAGTGGCGGTTGGAAAAGATCGAAAAGCGGCTGCATCTGCTCGACGGCCTGATGATCGCCTTCCTGAATCTCGATGAGGTGATCCGCATCATCCGCGAGGAGGAGAAGCCGCGTGACGTGTTGATGGCGCGCTTCAAGCTGACCGAGGTCCAGGCCGACTACATCCTCGACACTCGCCTGCGCCAACTGGCGCGGCTCGAGGAAATGACCATCCAGGATGAGCACAAGAAGCTGTCCGATGAACGCGACGAACTCAACAAGCTGCTGGGCAGCGAGAAACTGCAGTGGAAGCGAATCGACCAGCAACTGGTCGATGTCCGCAAGAAGCTGTTGTCGGCGCGGCGCACGACATTCGCCGAGGCGCCGGCCAATTTCGAAGTGGCGGCGATCGAGAACTACCTGCCGAAGGAACCAATCACCGTCATCCTGTCGAAGCGCGGCTGGATCCGCGCCGCCAAGGGCGCCGTCGCTGATCCTTCGGAACTGAAGTTCAAGGAAGGCGACGAGCTGGCGTGGCTTGTTCCGGCCATGACGACCGACAAGCTGCTGATCATGACCTCGGACGGACGTTTCCTGACCCTGTCGTGCGACAAGCTGCCGTCGGCGCGCGGCCATGGTGAGCCGCTGCGCCTGATGGTCGATTTCGAGGACGGCGCCAAGATCGTGACTGTCTTCGTGGCGCAGACCGGTCAGAAGCGCGTCATGGTGTCGAAGAACGGCTACGGCTTCGTCATGAACGAAGAAGACGGCATCGCGAACAAGCGCGCCGGCAAGCAGGTTCTGAATGTCGAAGGCACCGAGGCG
>CBIHPL010000187.1:0-6725 GCA_966212005.1 uncultured Asticcacaulis sp. | reverse complement strand
TGGCTATAGGCCTGCGACAGGACCGGCGTCGGCAGCGTCGTCGTCGTGATGGCCAGCGTATTGGTGACGATGCTGGAATAGGGCACGCCGGAAATATTGGCGGAATCGAGCGTGATGGTGACCGTATCCGTGCCTGCCGACGCCGGCGTATAGCTCACCGAATACGTGCCGTTTCCGTTGTCAGTAATGCTACCGACCGTGGCGCCGGCATTGGTGCCGCCGATTATCACAGCCAGGCCGGAGGCTGCGCCCGTGACGACGGTGTTGGTACCGTCCCTGACCGTGATGACGATGGTTGTCGGGCTGCCGGCGACACCGCCAGGCACCGAAGCGGTCGAATTCGCGGCAGTGCGCACGCCCGTGACGGTCAACGAGACGGTGGAAGCCGTTTGGGTCGTCGTGCCGGCAGCGACCGAAGTGGCGTAATAAGTGGTCGAGCCCGACGACGTGCCGGTCAGCGTAAAGGTCGCCAGGCCGTTGGAGTCGCTGGTCGCGGTCGCTGGCGACACTGTCGCTATGCCGCTCTGGCTAGGGGTCAGGGTCACGGTTGCGCCGGACACCGCGGCGCCGGACGAAAGCTTGCTGGTCACAACGATCGTTGCGGTCGTCCCAACCCCAATGCTTGCGGAAGAGCCGCCATTGATGGCAATGGTGGTCTGCGCCGGATCGGGCGCGGTAAGATCAACATATTCGTTCAAACGCGCCAGAACGCCGTTGGCGCTGCCGCTGTAACTGCTACTACCGGAATAAGTACCAGCCAGGATAAGCATGCGAAAGCCCCCGGTGCCCTCGAAAGCCACAGCGTCCATGCGTACACTACCATTCGGATAGCGCGCCTTAAGCACGCCCGTTTCCGAGTACGGAACACCCCCTATGGTGTAGTAGAGTGTCCCGGCAGTATTATTGAACGTGCGCTGGCCGGACCCGTCATTGAAGTGGATCGATCCCGCGTCCGCCACAAGGGTTGTCGTGGTTGTGAAGGTCGTGCCAGACAGGCCGCCCTGATAAGCACGGTCAAAGTAGATGTCGCCGGCGCGTGCCGGGTTGGCAAAGCCGATAAGCACAAGCAGAAAACACAACAGGGCGGCAAGGCCGCCCATGATATCTCGTCTGCGATCCACAGCTACCGCCTGGGAGGAACACTTGCCGACTAATGCGACGCGACGCAACTGGTACTGCACTCTGGGTTTCTCCGCTGGCAACCGGGAGCCGAAAACGACATCCATGCAATCGTTATCATGGCAAGGTGTACAGATTCTTACCGAGATTGTTACCGCGCCGTGACAATGCCGAGCTAAGGACAGAACGGAGTACAGCTCTTCCATCAGCGCGAGTCTTGCGCGCCATTTCCGGAAATGGAACCGTGGCCATTGCTGTTGGATTTTTACCGCAAAGCGGACTTTTCAGGCACGGCGGGCTCGACATAGGTGCCGCCACCGCCGTGAATAGCAAGCTTAGCCGGCCGCTCCGGAACGATCGTACTCATACGCATCCCGCGCTAAGAAGCGGCTATATACTGAGAGGAGTGAGGTGTAAGCAGCCTGCTAAGGCGTATCAGATTCCAGCGCTTGCCCCAGGCTAAGGACTTCGGAGACGCGACGGCGCCCATCCACCCGATCTATCTGGACCACAATATCGACCATCGACTTCACGAGCACATAGGCGTTGGCATAGTCGAGATTGGACGCGCCCTGCAAAATCATGATCGCCAGTTGCCTCAGGGCGCCTTCGGCACTGTCGGCATGGACGGTCGTGATCGAGCCCGGATGCCCCGTATTGATGGCACGCAGGAAGGTATAGGCTTCGGCGCCGCGCACCTCCCCAAGCAATATCCGGTCCGGCCGCATGCGCAGGGCCGCCTCCAGCAGGTCGTTCGGTGTCACACTCGCTTCGCCCTGCCCGCCACGGCTGGCGATCAATTGGACTTTGTTGGCGTGAATCGGCCGCAGCTCCGCCGCGTCTTCGATGGTGATCAACCGTTCCGACAGCGGGATTTCAGCCAGCAATGAATTAAGCAGGGTCGTCTTGCCGCTCGATGTGCCGCCGGAGATAACAATATTACGCCTTTGCCGGACGGCACCGGCCAGATAAGCCGCCAGTTCGCCCATCGGCGCCGGCATAACGCCGCGACGCTGTGCCGGCTCCAGCGCATAGGCAGACAGGGGCATCACGGCCGCGCGATGGCGGCGGATGGCCATGGCGATATGATGCTGCGTCGCCGGCGGCATGACGATCTGGATGCGCGCGCCGTCCGGAAGGCTGGCGCTGAGCAGCGGGTGAGCACGGCTCAGTCCCTGGTGCGAATAGACGGCGACCTGGCGGGCCAGGCGCTGCAGGTAATCACTGTCGAGTATCGGCAGGGGCAGGCATGCAATATCGCCTCCCAGACGCTCCCGCCAGATCTCACCCGGCCGGTTGATATAGATATCGGTCGTCTCCGCATCGGCGAGCAGCGGCCGGAGCGGCGCGAGATAGTGACTGAGATAGTCGCTGGGGTAATCGGTGGTCACCTGGCCGGTCATCGTCTTGGCAAGACCCCAGTGAAGTCCATGTCCCGGTTGACGAAGACCATGATCGGCGTGCCGGCTTCGACCCTGACTGTCGGCGCATTTTCCCCTTGCGCCGCTCCTGCCTGGGCAACGTTGCCCGCCGTCTGGGCCGGTATGCCCAGAACCACCGAACCGTCGCCGGGGCGCGACGCCAGGGCGACGCCAACCGTCAGGACCGTTTGAAGGGCGGCGGACCCGATACGCGCCATCAGGTGATTATCGACCTTGCCCGCGACACCTGCCCCGCCCCGCAGGTCTGCTCCCGGCGCCGTCAGCTTTATGGCGACGCCGTCGGGCCGGATCAGGCGTGTCCACTGGATCGCGACGCGGCTCTGGTTGGCCTGGGTTCCGGCACGGATTTCGCCGATCAGGTGACTGCCACGCGGGATGAGGACACGCGTTCCGTCGAAGCCGCGCGTATCGCCCGTGGTGATGGCGCGCACGGCTCCGCCCTGACTGGAATCGACCGGCGTTTCGATCGCGGCTGGAATAAGCGCCCCCTGCGGGACCAGCATGGCGCGGTTGCGCATGATCACGGCGCGCGCCGGCGTGTCGTCCGGTGCCGGGGTCTCTGCCGGCGACGCGGACGGCAGGTCGATCGTCATGACGGGCTCGGACAATCGCGGTTCGGGCGCCGGTGGTATTGGCGGTGGACCAGGGCGCTCGACATACTGGATGACCGGTGGCGGCGGTGGAGCCGGAACATAGCGGATTTCGGGGACCGGCGGGGAAACCTGCTCGGGCGGTGGCGGCGGAATGTCCAGTGGCGCAATAGGCGGCGGAACCGCCATGACGGCCGGCGCGGCGCGCGGCGCCACCTTGCGCTTGGCGAGGTGGGCCTGGCTGGCCCAGATCACCCCTCCACCTATGATGCAAAGGAGCGCGGCCACGATGACCGGTGAAGGTCCCGCTTTCGGCAGGGCCACCCGGGGCGCCGGATCGTCGGGTCCTTGCGTGCCGGTGCCGGTCATTTCCGCTCCTTCTCGATAAGGCGTGTCGCCATCGCCTTTTGATCCCCGAGCCGGAAAACGAACCGGTCGGCGACAAGGTCGATGACATATTTGCCATCACGCATGGCGCCGTTGATCAGAACCTCGCCCCCCTGGTCGTTGATCATGAAGACCGCTGGAATCTGACCATCACTGCGCCATTCCACGAAGGTCGCAGAGCCGTTCTCATACATGGACAACGGACGCAGAGACGTAGTCCCTGCGAAGCGAAAATGCGACCTCGGCATATCCTCGGGCGCCGCCTGGTCCAGGTATACCGGATAGACGAAACGCAGCGATATCGGCGTAGCGCCGTCCGGCGCCGGAATGGCGGTCAGGTCGAAATTATATTCGCGGCTATCGGTGATGACGGTAAGATTGGTGTTGGTCGCGCCCTGCATCGGCTTGATGAACAGGCGATCGGCCCGATGGTTGGCCACGGCCTGCCAGACGGCGCTGTTCCCAAGCGCCACGTTTTCGATGCGTTCGTCCGACGAAAATTCGACCGCCACGGCGTAGCCCAGTGCGACACGTAAGGCGACGACCTCATCGGGATCGTAGTCGACCGTTTGTATCCGCGGATCTTTCAGACCGGGGCTGGGCGTAACCACCGCGCGAGCCGGGGCCCCCGCAGCAAGCGGCAGGACGGCGATCACGGCAAGGAGATGGCGGCGTGTTGTCACGGTTCCCTCGCGCTCGCCATGGCGTCCGGGCCATCTTCTGAAGGCGCCATATCGCGGGCATCCGTGAATGCCGTGGCGTCCGGCCCCTCCAGGGGTATTGCCATTGTGAAGCCCTGAGCCGGTCGCGGCGCCGTTTCGTCGTTGCGCCTGTAGCGAGTTACCTGGAAGCCCAGCGGGTTGACCAGCCGGTCCTCCGCGCTAAGCGGTCCGTCCGAAAACTGATAGGTGACCACTGCGGCGTAATAGCGGGGCATACCGCCAGTGGCGCCTTCGTTCATTCTGGTCGTCGTGAAACGCACCAGGGCGGTCTGCGGCCCCAGTTCCGAGATCGACTCGATATTGACTGCCACTACCGCCGAACGTGGATAGAGTTTGAGGGGACTTTGCGGATTCTGCGCGGGCATCAGGGCAGCATATTCGCCACGCGCCTGACCGCCCGACCACAGCATCACCTTGCGGTAATCGGCGCGCAGGGCCGTAATATCGAACCCTTCCCTGGCGACGACATACTGCGCCAGCATCGAACGCGTGAGAGCGGCATTGGCCCGCAGGGGCTTGCTGCCGTTCTTGTCCAGGACCTCGACAAATCCGGTCTGCCGGTCGACCAGGACCGGCACGACATTTGTCGATTTGAGCGGAACCAGGCTGGCCAGGGCGAGGGCTTCTGCAACAGCGATCAGAGCCGCTGCTCCGGCGACGAGCCAGGCCCGGTTGCGCGCGCGCCGCGCCGCGTCGGCTTCGCTTTGCGCCCAGCTCGAGCTGTCCGCGTAATAGGATTGCGTGTCTGTCTTCATGAAATCAAATCCCGCTTCGCCGCACCCGTTGACGCCCGCATATGTGTCGGCCGCCGCAGGCCCGGCCCCGCACCTGCCAAGGTTTCAGTAGTGCCTGCCCAGGCTGAAGCGCCGGCGCCGCCCCCTCCCCGGCTATTGTTCTGCCGCTGCTCGTCGGCCACTGCCAATGCGCCGACGGCGTCCGTTACGCGCTGCGCCCGCGACACCGGGGGCTCGGTCCGAATTTCCGGCACCGGCCAGGGAGAGCGCGGGGCCGGAGGCGCTTCGCTTCCCATTCGCGCGGTCACGAACGTACCGGCGCGCCGGATCAGGTCGACAGGCAGGAACCCGCCTGCCGCGAGCACCGCGACCGCGGTTACGGCTGCACACCCTGCAAGGAAGAACAGCCCGATAAGCAACGGAGCGCCGGCATCAGGAGACGTCTGCAGGCGCGACAGGTCTCCTGTCAAAAAAGACAGTTCGAGTGCGGCGCTCACCACATAGCCCGTTTGGGCTATGAACAGGGCGATCATGGCCCGCAGCCACCCGACGAACAGGCCAATCGACATGTCGAACAGGGCGGCGGCGATGAACAGCGGCCCGACGGCCAGGACGATCGCCTGAGCCAGCCGCGCGGCCAGGCTGAACCCGACGCAAGACAGCATCAACATGGCATTACCCAGGTCCTGGCCCGGACTGGCGGGCGAAGGCCCCGGCGCTGCGGGGGCCACGGACGGATCGCCACCGGCCGGCGGCGTCGCGGGGACGGGCTCCGCCCGCGCCGGCACAACCAATGCATCGAGATAACCGGCCGCAGCGTGACTGGCCTCGGTCAGCGAAGGCGCCCGCAATCCTGTGGGCGACAGGGCCATGGCCGCAAGTTCCGAAGGCCCTTGGGTGGAGACGGTATAGACCAGTGTCGAGTAGGCGCTGAAACTCGTCGCCGCGGCAATGACGAAACCCAGCCGTAGCACGGCATAGACCAGGCTTGCGACGTCGAGATGGTGATGCAGGATCAGGCGATAGCCGATGCCGACGACATAGAGCACCAGCAACACCGCAACCAGGGTCGTCGGCAGGCCGTGCCACATGCCGCCTTGGAATCCCGCCAGTTCGATCTGCCGCGACTGGCATTCGACGTAAGCCGCCAGGCGCTCGACAACCCCGGCGCCGTCGGCCACGACAGGACAAGCGCCGCTCATGACAGTCTCTCCAGGAAGACAGGCATCCAGTCGCCCGGAGCGTCGCCGACAGCAGCGCGCACCTCGTCCAACAGCCGGATAGCGCTTTCGCGGCCGGACAGAACGTGCAGCACTTCCGCTTCGCCGGTCAGGTCGAGGCGCGCCACGACGCTTTCGCGGCCATGCTTGATAAGGAAGCAATGGGCGTGGTCAGGCAAGGACCGGATCAGGTCGAACTCATGCTGGGTCAGTCCGAAACCGTCGACATAGTCTGCCGTCTGGGCACGCGCATTGGGCAGGAAGATATGCGTAGCGGCCTGCTCAACGATCGCCGACGATATGCGGCTGGCCAGGGCGTCCTGGGCGCTCTGGGTGACGAAGCCCACCAGTCCGTTGCGCTTGCGGATGGTCTTTTCCCAGTCGCGGATACGGGCCACGAAGATATCGTCATCCAACGCCTTCCAGCCTTCGTCGACGACAATGATCGCCGGCGATCCGTCCAGCCGTTCCTCGACGCGATGGAACAGGTACATCATGGCCGGCGTCCGCG
>CBIHPL010000186.1:0-6751 GCA_966212005.1 uncultured Asticcacaulis sp. | reverse complement strand
CTCTCAGGTTTCAAACGCCGTGCCAAAGGCGTTCTGGTAACGGGGATATGCACCTCTCCGGTGAATTATGACCGGAGGCGGGCGCACACCACCTCCTGAAAGAACAAAGATATTCAAACACATATGTGATGAGGGAAGTCTGACGGATCATTTCAAGCGCCATTCATATACCTGAATGGAGATGAACGAAAACGCGTGGATTAAGTCCCAATTTCACTCATCAGGCTACAGCTTTCTCAGCCATTTGGTTTTTACGAAAATCCCAAGTTTTGCCGCCAGGACCGCGATGGCCAATCCCGCCAAACCGAGCGACACATGATCGTCTCCGATCATGGTAAAGAAGTACGGTAAACGCTGAGGTGCAAAAAAAACAGCGAAAACTGCCAATATTAATGCGGCCTCCGTGCGAACCCGGGCAGCGACATCGATAGCAAAGCTTATATTGGCCTGCCTTCGGAGATCGCGTTTAAGGGCAATTTCTTCGGCAACCAATTCTTCTATGAATGTGCATTCCGGACGGTCGGCCAGGCTGTAATAGGCCTGGATGAGGTCGAGCGTCTCTTTGCACGATAAGCCTTGGATGTCGGCGTTCTGAACGGTGGCGACGTCGGTCTTTGCGTCGATCAGGCCATCGTAGAAATAACTGATCGGTGTTTTTAAGGTTTTGGCCAACTGGAAAAGGCGGCCGGCCGGAATGCGTTTCGCTCCGCATTCGTACTTCTGAATCTGCTGGAAGCGGATGCCGACGGCCAGGGCCAGCTGCTGCTGGGTCAGGCTCAGGAGGCGCCGGCGGCGGCGCAAACGTCTACCAATGTGCACGTCGATATCGGTGGCCATGATGTTCAAAACCCCTTGTTCGTGTGTCGCGGGCGTCTCGTTGTGAAAGAGCTCGCCTGTCAGGTTTCAAACGCCGTGCCAAAGGCGCGCTCGTAACGGGGCTCTACACCTCTCCGGTGAATTGTGACCGGAGGCAGGCGCATGTCGCTTCCTGAAAGAACGAATATATTCAGGCACATATACGCTGAGGGAGGTCTGATGGGCGTTTCGGCCCCTATCCATGCCAGTTCATCGAGCTGAACGAACATGAACAAAAAAGGCGCCGGATAGACCGGCGCCTTTCAAAAAAACCGCTATAAACCGGATCAGAGACCGCTGATGTTCTCGGCGCTGAAGGCGCTTTGCAGACGCTGCAGCTGGCTGATGACCGGATTGATGGCCGACTCGGGTTCGGCATCGACGAACATGCGCCTGTCCATGTGCGAGATGCGTTCATACAGGCGATTTGAGCGGTCGAGCAGGTTCAGCAGGCCGCCCGGCAGGGCGCCGGCGCTGTCGGCCGCTTCGGCGCCCAGTGGCGCGATGCGGTATTTTTCATCGCAGGCATCCGATGCTTCCATATCGCCTTCGCGCACGGCGCGCTGGACCAGCAGCCAGGAGGCGATCTGCATCAGACGGGTCGTAAGGCGCATGCTTTCGCCGGCGTAGACGAGCGCGTCTTCGCGGCTGAGGAGGCGGGAATCGCGGCGGCCGTCACCATCCAGATAGGAGGCTGTCTCCTCGACCAGGGCCATGCCTTCCTTGAACGTGCGGTCGAACAGATCGCTTGAGGCAAAGTCACGCACGATATGGGTGCGCGAGGTCTGGGGCGAGGCGGAACTGTCGGACATACTTAAGAAGCCTTATGCTGAAAACGTGTCGGCGCGGTCGTCATTTTGACCTCCGCGTGCCCCATATCGATGGGAAAGGGCGGTGTGTCATCGGTTGACCTGTCCGGACTTTCCGTGCAACGGCCATGCCACCCAATGGGCCGCTGCTTACGCCAGACAGGGTTAGTAATCCTTAACTTCCCTTAAAAGAGAATAAAGCATCCGCTGCTGAACGACGATTTTTTTTCTTTTCGACCGCTTCGCGTGCGCGGCGGATTTCGCCTTCCAGCACGGTAATGCGCTCCTCCAGGTCCTCGACGCTGTAAGGATCAAGATCCTCGCGTACAAGGCCGCTCAGCGCCGCAGCGCCCTTGGCCGGTGTTTGCAGGGACATCGGCAGTTCGTCGTCAATCATGAGTGGACCTTTCTCCCGTCAGGTGTCAATCACGCTGGACATTCCGGCCCGTTCCGGCCATTCGTCCTTAACCTTATGAAACGCCTCTTGCGCGAAGAAATCAAGGAAAACGAATCACCATGAAGGCCGTCTCCATCACCGGCAGCGGTGAACATCCGTCCGATCTGGCACTGGCCGATGTGCCAAAACCGGAATTGGAACAAGGTTTTGCTCTGATCCGTACCCACTTTGCCGGGGTGAACCGGCCCGATATCCTGCAAAGGCGCGGGCTTTATCCGCCGCCGCCGGGGGCGTCTCCCATATTAGGGCTTGAAGTCTCAGGCACGATCGAGGCCATTCATCCGTCTACTCCCTATGGGGCAGCCTTCAAGGTCGGCGACGAGGTCTGCGCCCTGGTCAATGGCGGTGGCTATGCCGAATATGTTGCGGTCGATATCCGCCATCTGCTGCCTGTGCCTAAGGGGTTGAGTCTCGAGGTGGCCGGCGCTTTGCCGGAAACGGTGCTGACGGTCTACGCCAACCTGATGGAGCATGGGGCGCTGAAGGCCGGTGAGACGGTGCTGGTCCACGGCGCCAATTCCGGCATCGGTTCGATGACGATCCAGATGGGTAAGGCGTTCGGCGCAAAGGTCATTGCCACGGCGCGCGGAGCGGACAAATGCGCCTTTGCCAAGTCTCTGGGCGCCGATCTGGCGATTGATACCGAAGCCGGGGACTTTGTCGGGCCAGTCAAGGATTTTGGCGGCGCCGATGTGGTGCTCGATATTATTGCCGGCGACTTTGCTCCAAAGAACCTGCTGTGCCTGAATACAAAAGGGCGGATCGTCCAGGTCGGCATCAGCCGGACCGCCGAGGTGCAAATCGATCTGCGCCGCATTATGCAGAAGCAGGCGATCCTGACGGGCTCCATGCTCAGGCCGCGTTCGCTGGACGAAAAGGCGCGTCTGACCCGGGCTGTGCGTGAGCGCGTCTGGCCCCTGATCGAAGCGGGCAGGATCAGGCCCGTGATCGACCGGGTTTTCGACTTTTCCGACGTCACGGCGGCGCACGCCTATATGGACTCAGGTGCGCACAAGGGTAAGGTCATTCTCAAAATTTGAACTGCGTTCAAATTCTCCTTGCGGGCGGCACGATTTGTGCTAATAATTTGAACGTAGTTCAAATTGGGACGCAGAATGAATCTGTCGCGCATTGTCGCCCTGTCTTCCGGCCTTCTGGCGGTTGCAGCCGCCGGTATTGCCTTTCACGCCATGGCCGCACCTGCGCCGTCACCGTTCGCGTCGGCTCAGGACGCCGCCGCCTTTGCTGTCGAAAACGGCTGCCTGACCTGGCTGCGCGAAGGCGGAAAGATCGAAGACTATGTCGGTCGCCATGCCCGCACCGTTCAGCGGGACGGTAAGAATGTTCAGAAGATCTATGGCGGCGGTCGCGTGACGGTCCGTGAGGACGGCGGTTGCTATGTCCGCGCCGAAGGCGGCGACGGCGCCAAGCTGCGAGACGCGGTCATCAACACCCTGGCCTCGGCCGGTATGCGCACCGAGGCCTTCGCCGACTATGCGCCGCACCTGAAAAGCCGCGACTGGTCCTTCGTGCAGGAAAGCCACTGCTTTCGCATGTACGGCAAGGTCTATATCGCCCTGATCTCCAGCTCGGCCAACCGCACCCGCACGCCGTTGCAGGTGACGATCACGCCGGATCTCGACGCGGAGGCCGCGAAGAGGGGACTTTGTCTGGCTTAAGGTGTGTTCCCTTTAGAAATGCCCTCAGAATCCTTTCCTCTTTTCTTCCGTCACAAATCATCCTATACCATGGGCAACCCCCGCGCCCGGCTGCAAAAGCCGGGCGTAGCCATTTCTGGGCCGTAGCAAACGGCTCCAAAACCAAGGATAGACACCATGTCAGACATCCTGATGCCTAAGGCCACCGCTGTGTGGCTGGTCGACAATACGAGCCTGAGCTTCGAGCAGATCGCCGATTTCTGCGGCCTGCACCTGCTGGAAGTCAAAGGCATCGCCGACGGTGAAGTGGCGCGCGACATCCGCGGCGCCGACCCGATCGCCAACGGCCAGCTGACCCGCGAAGAGCTCGACAAGGCCGAAGCCAAGCCGACCTATCGGATGGCCGCCCAAAAGAGCCGCCACGCCGAGCTGCTGAAGCCGACCAAGAAGGCGCCGCGCTATACGCCCGTGTCGCGTCGTCAGGATCGCCCGGACGCCATTGCCTGGTTCGTCAAGAACCACCCGGAAGTCACCGATGCGCAGATTTCCAAGCTGTTGGGCACGACCAAGTCGACCATCGAGCAGGTCCGTTCGCGTGGCCACTGGAATACCGCCAATATAAAGCCGGTCGATCCGGTGACGCTGGGCCTGGTGTCGCAGATCGAACTCGACGGCGTGGTGCGCAAAGCCGCCGAAGCCAAGCGCAAGCAGGCCGAAAAGCTGGGTATCCCGCTCGACGATCCGTCGCTTAAGCCCGCCCAGACGCCGGTGCCGGCCTTTGACGAGGAAGACGACAACCCCTATGCGCGCAAGACCGAGCTGTCGGCCGAAGACGTCTTCGGTGGCGGCGCGTTCAACAATCGCGAAGAGGAAGACGAGGAATAATTCTGTCTCGTACGAGGAAAAATAAGGCCCGCTGGTATCGCCAGCGGGCCTTTTTAGTTGGGTTCTGGGTCTCAGGGGAGTCACGCCTTGAGGTCGAGCAGCCGGCCGGTCATGTCCAGGGACGTCTTGATTACGGACACACTGGCCTCGAATGCCGTCCGCGCTTCGATTTGTTCTACGAAGTCGCTGACCACATCCCGTCCCTGGCTGGCGTTGGACACTGTCTGTATCGCCGCGCGGTCAAACCGCGCTGAGGCGTTCATCACGCCGCTGATACCTGAAATAAGCGCCGACATGCGTCACCGGAACTGAACTGGAACTCTTGAAAATAAAGATGCGCCCTTAAGTTTAAGGGGGCGTGGAGAAACAAGGTTAAAATAAAAAACCGATATGAAGCATGCTCCGCAGATGGTGGGCAGGGCCTATCCTAGACGAAGTATCCCATGTCCGAGGTCGCAAAATTGCCGATCCGCGGCAGGATGGCCGATAGTTCGCTGTTGGACGCGCCGAACCAGCGCGCCATCGTGCCCGCCATCTGGTCGACCGCCGTCGAGGGCAGGAGACGCCCCTGGCCGACCTGATCGTCGGACGTTACGGATACATGCGGCGCAGTGCCGTAGAAGCGGCCGCCCTTCACCGCACCGCCGACGATGAAATGGTGCCCACCCCAGCCATGGTCCGAGCCATTGCCGTTCGAGGTCAGGGTACGGCCGAAGTCGGACGCCGTAAAGGTCGTCACCTTGTCCGCCACGCCCATTTCGACGGTTGCTGCATGGAACGCCGACAGGGCCTCGTCCAGTGCCGCCAGCAGGCCGGGATGATCCTCCATCAATTCGTCGTGGGTATCAAACCCGCCCAGCGAGACAAAAAAGACCTGCCGTTTCGAGCCCAGTGCGTTACGCGCGCCGATCAGCCGCGCCACGATCTTCAACTGGTCGGCCAGGCCGTTCTTCTTGCCGTCGGTATCGAACGATGTTGAAAGACTTACCGGATCAAGCGCTGTGTTGACGATTCCTTCCATGGTGATCGATCGCTGTGTCACGCGGGTGAATTCGTTCTCCAGTACGTGGCTGCGCGGCTGGGTGATCAGGGTCTTGAGCACGCTCGAGGCATGGGCCGAATTGAAGCTCCAGCCCTTGGCCGCCCAGATCGGGATCGCGCCGGTTGGTCCAATCTGGTACTGCAGGGCGTTGTTGCCCGAGACGAAGACGGCGTTTCCTGAAGCGGAAATACAGGTCAGAAGGCTGTTGGCGTTGCTGGACAGCGCCAGATCTCCGAGACGCCCGCCCCAGCCGACGGTGGCGCCTTCGGCGCCCAGCGCCTGCCACACCGATTGCTGGTCGTTGTGCGAGAACAGCTTGGGCGGCAGGGGGGTCCCGCCGGCATCGAACTGCGTCTTGGTCAACGGAACCACCAGAGGTCCGACATTGAGCTGGACCGCTGCCTTGCCGGCATTGAAGAGCCCGGCCATCTTCGGCATGGAGGGGGCGAGTCCATAAGAGATATTGTCGGTCAGGGTTTGCGATACGACCGGCGTCAGGGCCAGCAGTTCGTCCCGGCCGTAGGCGATGCCGCCGCGCGTTTGGCCTGAACCACCCCCGCGGATATCGCTGTAGAGGTCGTAATTTGCGGTGTCGCGCGGCACGACCGTGTTGTGGCAGTCATTGCCGCCATAAAGAAAAACGCAGACCAGTGCCTTGTAATCGGTGGCGTCGAAGGCGGCCGCTTCGCCGACGGCGGCGAGGTTCAGCGCCATCGGGGCGGCCGCGCCCATGGCGGCCATGGCGGCGGCGCGTTTCATAAATGCGCGGCGGTTCAGGTCGGGAATGGTGTTCCGGTGCATGCGTCGCCTACTTCTGGATCAGATATTCGGGACAGGCCATGATCAGCAGGACGGCGTTGTATATGCGGTCGAGCTTGGCGGCGTCGGGCGAACCGGCGGTCAGGGGTTGTGCATCCAGCGCGGCCTGTATGAGCGTGATGGTCGCATTCGACACCTGGTTGGCGCTGAAATAGAGGTTCAGCCAGTCGAGCAGTTCGCGGGAATTGTGGGCGATGCCCAGGATGCCGGCGTAGCTCGGCAGGAC
>CBIHPL010000185.1:0-6779 GCA_966212005.1 uncultured Asticcacaulis sp. | reverse complement strand
CTCTTCTGATGCTTGCCTCGTGTACCGAGCCGCAATCGACGCAGGATCAGACCGATGCGTCCAGCGAATCCGCTCCGGAGCCGCGTGTGTCGGATCAGCCCCTGACCTGTACCTATCCGGTCAAACCCGACGCGACAGCCGAAAGCCTGCTGGCCGAATATGGTGAGCGCGCCGCGACGGGGATGCTCAGCATGCCCGACAACGAAGTGGTCGACGGCATCGTCCTGTTCCGCGACCAGCCCGACGAGCGCATTGAGGTCATCTTCCGCGACAAGGAGATGACCAAGGTGGCCGAGGTTCGGCTGGGCGAGGAGGCCACTGCCTGGCGTGGTCCCGGTGGCGTAGGCAAGGGCACGACGCTGGCTGAAGTTCAAAAGGTCAATGGCCCGTTCCTGATGTCGGGCTTCCGCTTCGACTGGGGCGGTGAGGTCACCGACTGGCGTGGGGGCAGGCTTGAGACGCTCGCCGGCGGCTGCGCGCTCAAGCTCAGGCTGAAATTGCCGCCGGGCGTCAAGGCATCCCCCGACGAGGAAATCGAGTCGAATGACGAGCGGCTGGACGGCCTGAATCCGGCCGTTGCGGACATGGCGGTCGTCTGGAAGAAACCTGGCCTGTTCGGTGGTTAGGCGATAGCCGCCAGCAACGCTCTTACCCCTGCGGCGGGGCCCTCCGGATGGTTCCAGACCGCGCCCGACACAGCGATGAAATCCGCGCCGGCTTTCGCCACTCCGCCGGCATTGTCGGCTGTGATGCCGCCGATGGCGACGCACGGCGTTTCCATCGTTTCCTGCCAGATGGACAGGGTTTCCAGTTCAGCCATGTGCTCGACCGTCTTGGTGGAGGTCGGGAAAAACGCGCCGAAAGCGACATAGTCCGCACCGGCTTCGGCCGCGTCCATGGCCAGGTGGCGGCTGTTGTGGCAGGTCACACCGATCATGGCGTCGCTACCCAGGATGCGACGGGCGTCGCGATAGGCCATGTCCGATTGCCCGACATGGACGCCGTCAAGCTTCAGTTCCTTCGCCAGTTCGACAAAGTCGTTCATCAGCACGGCCGTGCCGTGGCGATGCGCGACCGGCGCCAGCACAGTCGCCACGCGACGTACGTGATCCTCCGGCATATCTTTCAGCCGGATCTGCAGGGCCGCAACCTCGCCGGCGGACAGCGCGGCATCGAGATCGCGCGCGAACGCGTCGATATCGGCGATGGCCGGCGGCGTGATCAGATAAAGGCGGCATTTGTGCGTAGCTGTGGCCATGACGTCGCAGTGCCTTATGCGCGCAGGCGGGTCAAGCAAAACCGGCTCGGACCGTGCTTCAAACGCACCCACTGAATCTTATGTCAAATTTACCATGAGGCTCCCGGTTCGCATTGTTTTGCTTCGGGCTGAACGGCTAGATTTTCCGCTATCTGATCGCCGAAGACGCGTCGGAGTTTAAAGGAGAATACCCATGACCATGACCAATAAGAAGTGGGCGGCTGGGGCGGCCATGGCTTTGGTAGTTGCGGCCGGTTCGGCTGTCCCTGCCATGGCGCAAGACACGGATTATGACGGCTATTGCTATACCAAGCAGAACAACGCCAAGACGACGGGCACAGTCGTTGGCGCGGTCGCTGGCGGCGCCGTCGGCAGCCAGGTTTCAAAGAACGAAAAGGGCCTCGGCACTGTCGCTGGTGCCGTTATCGGCGGTGTTATCGGCCGCAACATCGGCAAGAACAGCGTCAAGTGCCTGAACGGAGAGTACTATTCCTATCAGAACGGCTACTATTCGCCGGCATCGGCTCCCGAGGGATACGACGTCGCCTATTTCCGCGACCGCCCGAATGCTAGCGCCTACACGACGACCTATTACGACCGCGAAGCGCGTTCGACCTCGCCGTACGATCGCTATGCCTATAACAGCAACTATAACAACAATAGCAGCAGCTATGGCCAAAGCGGCTATAACGACAATCGCTACTCCAGAACGACCTACCGCAATGAAGGCTTCCGTGACGATCGCGGCACCTGGCGCGAAGGCCGACCGGTTGCTTTCGGATGGAAGGACGAGAGCGGCCGCTGGCACGAAGGCAATGTCCAGGCCTATGGTTACAAGGACAGCAACGGTCGCTGGCGTGAAACCAGTTCGGCCACGGCTTACAACAACGGCAACTAAACGGCCGTCGATCTTTGAGACAAGCCCTCCGGCCTCGTGCCGGAGGGCTTTCCTTATGAGGACGTGAACATGAGGCGGTCAACACCCTAACGCGTCCGGGGCAAGGGATTTTGCTTTGCGCTGACGCATCGCCCCTCGAGCGCATTCCTGGCTGCGAATGACTTGCATTTGAATCGGCTATATGTTAGTTGATACGCATTCGCATTATCAAGTTCGTGGCTGTCAGGGTTTTTCGTGTACGTCTGCAATTGTAACGCTATCCGTGAACGTCAGGTGCATCAGGCCATTGCGTGCGGTGCATCGACCCCCAAGGCCATTTTTGCCCACGTCCAGTGCAAGCCGCAGTGCGCCAAGTGCGTGTGCGAGATGCGCGAAATGATCGATGAGGCGCAAGTGGCGCTGAAAATCGCTGCCGAATAATTCGCCGGTTGCGAATTAAACCTATTTTCATTCGCATAAGTTTTTGTTTTTTAGGGAATTTTCCGCTTCACATGCCGGCGCGTCGGCGGTATGACTGGCCCTGAATTTCTTTTCAGGAGGCCGTCATGCAGGGCAACCCCGACATCATCAAGCTGCTCAACAAGGTTCTGACCAATGAGCTGACGGCAGTAAATCAATATTTCCTGCATGCGCGCATGCTGGAAAACTGGGGCCTCTATCACCTCGGTCGCATCGTCTACAAAGAATCGATCGAAGAGATGAAGCATGCGGACCTGCTCATCAAGCGCATCCTGTTCCTCGACGGCCTGCCGAACCTGCAGGACCTGAACAAGCTGCGTATCGGTGAAACCGTTGCCGAAACGCTGGCATCGGATCTTAATGTCGAAACCGGTGGTCACGCCCTGCTGGTCGAAGGCGTCAAGTTCTGTGACGACCAGAAGGACTATGTCAGCCGTGAACTGCTGCGCAAGATTCTGGAAGACACCGAACACCACATCGACTTCCTGGAAACCCAGCTGAACCTGATCCGCCTGATGGGTGAGGCCAACTATATCCAGAGCGGCATGAAGGAAATCGAAGGCGAGGGTTAGGCTTTGCGGCGGTTTGGATGCTTTTGACGAAAAAGGTTCTGAAACCGCTTCACTCTTTTTCGATTGCGCTCTAACGTGCCGGGCGAAGTTTTCGTTTTTCGCCAACGAAAACAAGATACGTAAGTAAAGATTCGGCAGGCAGGTTTATTGGGCGGTATCACGCGCAGACAGTTGAGCCTTGGTCTGGCCGCCGTATTGCCGGCAGCCGGGGTGTCCGGCTGTGGCCGCAAGCCAGACTCCCAGCAGGAAGGCACCCCGCAGTGGGCGGTGTCCGGGCGGTGGCGCAACAGCCTTGACAAGGGGCGCGATCCCTTTCGTCACCCGCTTGAAATGATAGATTTTTTCGAGATACAGCCGCGCGATGTCGTGGTCGATATATGGCCCGGCGCCGGCTATATGACGGACATTCTGGCGCCCTATCTGACGCATGGAAAGGGGCGGTATATCGCCGCGCTTTTTCCGGCCGCCGGTGGCGCGCAAAGCGCTACGGGGACACTGAGCGAAAAATACCGCGAACGCTTTTCCAGCAACAAGAAGCTTTACGGCGCGGTCGAGTTCAGTGAATTCGGGCCGGAAACGGCCGCGGTCGCGGAGGCCGAAACGGCGGACGTCGTTCTTATGCTTCTGGTCGTGCACGACATGATGGCGGCGGGAATAGCCGAAAAGGCATTTACCGACGCCTTCGCGGCGCTGAAGCCCGGCGGGGTGCTGGGTGTCGAGCAGCACCGCGCCGACATCGGCAACGTCCAGGACCCTGGGGCAACCAACGGGTACGTCCAGGAGCCGTTCATCAAGCAACTGGCGTTCGAGGCCGGCTTTGCTTTTGACTCCGCCAGCGAGATCAACGCCAATCCAAAGGATGACAAGGAACATCCGTATGGAGTATGGACGTTACCACCGCAACGTTTGACGTCGCCCCGCGGGCAGCCGCCAAATCCGGAATTCGACGGCACTCTTTACGAATCGATTGGGGAAAGCGACCGTATGACGCTGAAGTTCAGGAAACCGCAATGAGCCGGATCGCAGCGCTGTCGCAGAGTGCCCCCCTTATGTCCATACCCGAGTCGCAGGCGCCCGAAGGCGGCAACGGCGAATGGTATCGCGGCGCCGGGGGATTGCGTCTGCGAGTCGGTTATTGGGAGCCCAGGGGACGTCCGCGCGCAACTGTCTTCGTCAGCCCCGGGCGCTCCGAACCAATTGAAAAATATTACGAAGTGGTGCGCGATCTGCTTGCGCGCGACGTCTGTGTGGTTGTGCACGACTGGCGCGGGCAGGGGCTTTCAGCGCGTCTGCTGCCGGACCGTTTGAAATGCCATGCGCGCGCCGCCGACGAATTCCTCGACGACTACCAGCGTCTGCTGGATGCGTTCGAGGATCGCGCGCCAAAGCCGTGGATCATGCTGGGCCATTCCATGGGCGCGGCGCTCAATCTGGCGACGCTGATCAAGGGTGAAAACCGGATCGAAGGGGCGTTATTCGTCAACCCCATGCTGCGGGTGAAGACCGGTCGTCACGCTTTGTGGGCCGTGCATTTCCAGACCAACTGGCACGTCAACCACGGCCGGGGCACCGAATACGTGCCTGAACTGTTCGACGATCCGTTTGAGCACACGTTCGAAAACGACGCCCTGACGCATGATGCGGCGCGTTACAATATCTGGCGTGAGCAGTTGTTTGCCTGTCCGCATCTGGCCGTGGGCTCGCCGACCTGGGGGTGGCTGTCCTTTGCGCTCAAGCTGGGCGAGACCATTCTGAAAGACAAGAACAAGGTCGCGAAGAAGGTCAGGACGCCCGTGACGGTCCTGTGTTCCGGTGACGATCACCTGATCGCCAAGCAGCCGTCGAAGGCTTTCGCGAAGAAGCTGGGCAAGGCGACCTATGTCGAAATCGCCGGCGCCGAGCACGAAATCCTGATCGAGGCGGAAGAGTACCGCCGTGAAGCATTCATCGAGTTCGACAAGCTGATGGACTTTGTCGCGGCGCGGGATGCCGTACGTGCCCCGGCGCCTGAAAAAGTTCCGCCAGGCGTGCCGGACGAGGCGCTGGACGAAGTCGCGATGGCGGTAGCCGATACGCCGGCGGGGGATGACGAACACCTGCCCGAAACCGAGCCGGACCTGACGCCTGACGACCATGACACCGAAAAGCGGGCCTGACGCGCAGCCTGTTACCGGCGTGCCGGCGCTTCCTGCTTACGTCGCCGCCGGGCGCAGATGCGTCAGGGCCTGATCGATCAGGTCGCGCGAACCGGCGGCGATGACCTGTCCGGCTTCGGCCGGCACATCTTCACCGCGCCAGTTGGTCACGGTGCCGCCAGCGTTTTCGATCACCGGGATGATGGCTTCGATGTCCCAGGGCTTGAGTCCGGTTTCCAGGGCAATGTCCATCGTGCCCTGCGCCACCATGGCGAAGGCATAGGCATCGCAGCCATAGCGCGCCAGCTTTGTCGCCTTGCGCAGGGCATTATAGGCGTCGCCCTCCATGCCTTGGAAAAGATAGGGATCGGTCGTGCCGATCACGGCTTCATTCAGGTGAGAGCAGGGGCGGATTTTCAACGGCTTCTGACCATTGGGCGTAACCAGTTTTGAACCGAGCGGTGAGCCTAAAAAGACGTCCTTCAATACCGGCTGGGCGATCAGACCCAGTACCGATCGGCCGAGATAGCGCAGGCCGATCAGGGTCGTCCACAATGGCAGGCCTGAGATAAAGGCGCGTGTGCCGTCGACGGGATCGAGTACCCAGACGAAGTCGGCATTGGTATTCTCCTCGCCGTACTCCTCGCCGATAATGCCGTGATCGGGGAAGTGCTGGTTGATCAGGGCGCGGATGGCGCGTTCGGCGCCCTTGTCGGCCTCGGTGACCGGATCGAAGCCGGACAGGTGCGCCAGCTTGTTGTCTTCGCTTAAGGCCTGCAGGCGGAAGTGGGGCAGGGCAGCCTTGGCGGCGGCGGCGGCGAGATCGAGCGCGAAGGCTTCGAGGCGGGCATAGTCGGGCTGCAAAATCATAAGACCCGCATACCGTCTCACGGCATGCGGGTCTATACGAAATCGGTGGAGTGCGACGGCGGAGGAAATCCCGCGAGCCCGCCGGCACTTTGCCGACCGTGTTGGAGCCGGGCTGGAGCTTAGGCGGCCTGCTCAGAGTCGCCGTTCAGCGACTTGGCGAGGTCGAGCAGGCGGCGGCGCGGACGCTCCGACAGACGATAGTAGGCCTGGATGAGGTCCAGCGTTTCCTTACGCGAGAACACTTCGATGCCTTCGTTCTGGACGGCGGCGACTTCCGTTTTGTCGTCGGTCAGGCCGTCGTAGAAATAGTTGATCGGGGTTTCCAGCGCCTTGGCCAGTTGAAAGAGACGGGCGGCCGAGATGCGGTTCGCGCCGCATTCGTACTTCTGGATCTGCTGGAAGCGGATGCCGACGGCCAGGGCCAGCTGCTGCTGGGTCAGGCCCAGGAGGCGGCGGCGGCGGCGCAGGCGTTTACCGAGATGCAGGTCGATGTCAGTGGCCATGGTGTTCAAAACCCCTTGTTCGTGTGTCGCGGGCGTCTCGTTGTGAGACGGCTCGCCTCTCAGGTTTCAAACGCCGTGCCAAAG
>CBIHPL010000184.1:0-6854 GCA_966212005.1 uncultured Asticcacaulis sp. | reverse complement strand
TCAACGCTTCGGACTTCGCATTCTAAGCACGCATTGGACAGCCAGCGAAATCGGGGCGCCGCAAGGTTCCCCGTTTTTGCGTTTCGCCATATCGCTCAGTTGAACGGCTGGCCGCGTGACAGCGCTTCGATCATGCGCTCTATCAGTATCCGACGGGTCTCGTCTTTTTTAACGGTCTGAAGGCGATGATACATTGTGTAGCGCTGAGCGCGCTTCAGGCCATCGAAGGTGGCCTGCGCCGTCGCGTCGGATGCGATCGCAGTCAGGAGCGGTTCGGGAAATTCCATGGTCGCGCTGCCCGAATAGGCTGCATCCCAGCGTCCGTCCGCCTTGGCGGCGTCGACCGTCGCCAGGCCGGCCGGTTGCATCCGCCCTTCGGCTATCAGGCGCTCGACGTGGTCGCAATTGATCTTCGACCACACGGACTTGCTCTTCCGCGGCGTGAAACGCTGGTACCACGACACCTGGTCGCAGGATTTTTTTAGGCCGTCGATCCATCCCCAGGCCAGTGCTTCGACCACCGCCTCGGCCCAACTGATCGAGGGCGTGCCCGATGTTTTCTTGTACAGCCGGAGCCACAACTCCGTCTCGACGGCGTGGTGTGTGGCCAGCCAGTTGGAAAAATCGGCGGGGGCGGCAAAGGCCCGGACGCGGGCAGGATCGACATCCATCTGAAGGCCTGTGTATTATAAAGCTGTCTATAGATAGACGGCGCTCGTCCTTCGGTAAATCCCGCAGGCCGTCATTACTTCGTTACTGGTCACCGGCAAGATGCCGCCACCGACAGCCTCTTCAACCCGACAGGGGGCAGGCAACCGGCCAGGCGGATGCACCGATGAGGTCGCAAATCTGTCTGCGTTGCTGATGGGCGAGACGGAGAATTGTAACGGCTAGCGGTATTCTTGTGTGTATGGGCGCCGTTATGCTTCGTTGTTACGCTGGTGCCTTAGCGCGCGGCGCCTTCGAGGGCGCGGGCAACGGTATCCTGAAGACGCAGGTCAAATTTTTGGCCGACGACATCCTTCTGGAATTGCGTAAGGTTCGGCACGTTCAGCGTGACATTGACTTCCTGGCGGATATCACGGTTGTCGGCTGTATTGAAGACAAGGCCGGAGATATGGTCGCTATCCAAGCCGTGCAGCACCACCGTGCCGCCATTATTACCGGGTACGAAGAGGCCTGTACCGGGAACGCCGCCGATATTAATGCCGGCGTCGGCTGCGCCTGAGACATCTCCGCCGTCAGCAGCGGTTGTCGTCTGGACCGCACCCATATCCGTCCAGGTGAGGCGGGTCTGCAGAGCCAGTTTGCCGTCGACATAGGTGCGTACTTCGGCGCCGAAGCCGATCTCAAGCCCCGAAGGTGTCTGGAAGCCGCCAACTTCGCGTTCAAGTTCGACGTTATCGAGCGGCGGCCCGTCCTGGGCGGCAACCGGGGCGGCAACCGGGGAGGCAATCAAGGCGATAAGGCAGAGAGCAAGGTATCTCATGGTGCGTCTCAGTTCCTGGCGATCGAACCGTCTATCGCCGCTGACACCTGATAGATCGGTGGCAGTTCGCGGGTGAAACCGGACAGACTGTCATCGGTCAGCGGGCTGCCGAGGGGCGCTATGGCGTAAGGCGTCCATTCCTCGTCGCGGTTATATGCGGCCTTGGTCGCGTTGGAGGCGTGGACGGCGAAGATCACCCCGTTCCACATGGCCGTGAATTCGTCCTTCGTATAGGTTTTCAGGCCTGTGGCAGGGTCGCCGATCAGAACCTTGCCGTTGCGCATGCCCTTGACGACGACAAAGTGACGATAGGTTCCGATCGTCACCACCGCGATGGCCGGGCGATTGACCTTTGCCAGTTGCTCGAATGTCGTGCGGTAGCCATCGGCTTCGAAACCGCGTGAGGACAGATAATTCTTGATATCCAAAAGCGAGAAGCCGACCTTGCGAATGCGGTCCTTGTCCCCCTTGGCATACATGGATTTGAAGACTTCGCCTTCGGTAACGGGCACATCATAGTGATAATGCAGCAGCGTCGCCAGGGCAGCCGAGCCGCAGCTATAGTCATATTGTTGGCGCACGACCGTCCGGAACGGGATATCGGCCATGCTTATAACCGGCACGTTGAACTGGATCCCGCCGTCGGTCAGCATAGCCTGAGCACCGGCCGGGCACGGCGTACAGGTGAATAGAAGCGCGATCAGGGCTTGGCGAAAGGTCATGGTCAAGGAAGCGAGGGGAGGTCGGCGGTATTGGTGATGGTGACGCTGATGCTGCCCTGAAGGTTTGAGTTGTTACCGGTATTGCTGACAAAGTTGCCGATACCGCTGAAGCCCGTCAGGGCTCCGGGTGAAAACGAAATGTCACCATTGGTGAGCGTATTGGCGATGACTGTGTTGCCGCTATTTACGGCGCTCAGGTCCTGGTCGGAAATAGTGTTGATTTCGACACCCTGCGCTGCGGTGGCATTCAGGTCGTCGATCGCCATTTCTTGTGGCGCGCTGCCGGTGTCGGCAGGGGTGGCGATGGGCGCGGGGGGAGCTATGACCAAGGTGGCGGCCAGAGCAGCGGCAGGAAAAAGCGTAAGCATCGGAAGCACTCCGGACGGAGAAAACCAGACCCGGGCCGGCGGTAAGGCCGACCCGGAGCGGAAACTGCGGCCTTATTGACCGAAGCTGATATTGGCGTTGGCCGAAACAGCCGTTGCCGCCTGGTTGACCGAGCCGATGCCGGTGTTGTTGCTGGCGGTCTGGATGCCGGCAAAGTTGGCGTAGGAACCGCCGGAAGCCTCGATGGCGCCGGTGTTGACCTGACCATCGTTGTCTTCGCTGGTCGATTGATCGATCCCGACGCCGCTGACCGAAGCTTCGAGTTGCTGTGTGTTCATGCTGAGATAGTGAACCGAAGCATCGTTGTTGCTGTCGTTGACGGAATTGTTGTTGCCCGAGTCCGACTGGCTCCAGGTCGAACTGTCATTGTTCGAGTTGTTGACCGAATTGTTCGAACGGTTCGAGTTGTCGGAGTTGTTCGAGTTGTCGGAGTTGTTGGAGCTGTCGGAATTATCGTTTTTCGAGGCGTTGACCGCGGTGTCGGAATTGTTTGAGTTGTCCGAAGAATCGCTTGTCGTTTTGTCGGAAGCGTCGTGCGTAGAGTTGTCCGAATTGTTCGAGTTGTCGGTGTTGCTCGTGTTGTTCGAATCGTTGGTCGAGTTGTTGGAGTTATCCGATGAGTCGCTGGTCGAGTTGTCCGACGAGTCATGCGTCGAGTTATCTGAGTTGTCGGCCCAGCTGGAATTGTCCGAGCTGTCGGTGCTGGTCGTTGAGGTGTTGTTGGAGTCGTTCGTAGAGTTGTTCGAATTATCGGTGCTGGTCGTCGTTGTCGTGGTGTTATTCGAATCGTTCGTCGAATTGTTCGAATTGTCTGAATTGTCGCTGTTGTCCGAAGCGTCGTGAGTAGAGTTATCGGAGTTGTCGGCCCAACTCGAATTGTTGCTGTTGTCCGAGTTGTCCGAGTTGTCGCTGTTGTTGGAGCTGTCGGTCCAGCTGGAATTGTCACTGTTGTCGACTGTGTTGTTCGAATCGTTCGTCGAGCTGTTCGAGGCGTCGTGGGTTGAGTTGTCGGAGTTGTTGGAGCTGTCGGCCCAGCTTGAATTGTCGCTGCTGTCCGACGTGTTGTTCGAATCGTTGGTCGAGTTGTCGGAGTTGTTTGACATGTCGTGCGTCGAGTTGTCGGCCCAGGTCGAATTATTCGACATATCGTGGGTCGAGTTATCGGTATTATCGACCGTGTTGTTCGAATCGCTTGTGGTCAGCGTTTCGGTATTGGTCGAATTGTTGTTGTAGCTTTCCGTAATGTCCTGCGCCATCGCACCACCGGCCAGCGTCAATCCCAGAGCTACGGCCGATACGGACGCAAGTAATTTAATATTATTCGAGGTCATTTTTAGTCCACCTTTAAGATTTGTGTTCGGAGGCATGTGCTCCCGTGTAGTACAATCTTAATTTTTTATAATGGTTGCGTATGGGTGGAAAAAATTTTACTAAACTTATTTTATATAAATTCGTAACATTCTATCTTTAGTGCCTTCGTTATCAATAATTATTTTGTATCACATAAAAAATCAGTAATGATGTTGGCTTTGATGCTTGTTCCGCCGCATCGTCTCAGAAGCGGATGGGCAGGCTAAATACAGCCTGCATGCCAGGGGCATCCGAGGTCACGCCGAACTGGAAATTGTTGGACAGCGTCAATTTTTCCGTCAGGCGGAATGACCAGCCCATCAGGATAGAGCCGACCTGAAGGCTGTTGGATTCCTGCCAGGTTGTTCCAATCTCGGTTTTTGTCGGGAAGATGTAGTTGTGGCTGTAGCCGAACGAAACCGAAAAGCGCGGATTGAGCGACAGGCCGAATCCCAGCGATGCGCCGATCGAATCGCCGGGCTCGACGCGGCCGATCATGACGTCTCCGATCATCTTGTCGACGTCTTTTGGCATGTTGTGCAGATAGCTCAACGACGCGAAGATAACGGCCGGGTCGGTTGGGTAGAGCATGGTGACGCCGCCTTCAACAGCGGCGAAGCCCGAGCCGGTGGAGAGTTCTTCGGCCACGCCGAACGCGTCATAGCCGACATCATAGGGGCCGAGGCCCGTTGAGGGCTTATAGCGCGCATTTGCGACGAAGATCGGTTTGCCGGGCGCGACTTCGTTGACCTGGTAGCGCGCCGAAATTTCAATATCGCCGGCGCCCTGACCATCAAGCTCGATCGTCCGCGATATGGTGTCGTCCCGTTGCGCAACCGTCGTGACACGGTCGTGACGATAGACGTATGGAATGCGTCCCTCTACTTCGAGGCGGCGGGTCAGCCCATAGCGCAGACCGACCGCTCCGACCACCGAGTCGCGATCGGCGTCATTGGCCTCGATCACGCCTAACTGGATGCCTGGCACGATTTCGACGCCGCGGAAGACCAGGCGGTTCGCGCTTGAACGAACATATTCGATAGACGGCGTCATGACGAACTTGCCTTTCGGCGTCAGTACGCCGACACGTTCGGGCAGGGCCGTGACCTCGACCTTGCGCTCAGGGGGAGGGGCTTCTCCGATGGGGCGCTGCGGCGTATTGCCGGAGACGGGTTCAACCTGCATGGCGCCGGCTGAGCCGGCGCGCAGGGCCGACAGCGCATGATTTGAAGCGCTGTCGCCAAGTACCGTGTCTTGTGGCGAGTCCGCATATGCCAGGACATGTGCATGCGTTGTCTCATGTGGTGTGAGCGTTTCGTCGCGCTGGGCGAGTTGCGCTTCGGCGCGCAATGCTGTCAGTTCGTCTTCCTGGCTTTTCAGCAGGACATCTTGCTCGGCCAGCTTCTTTTCCTGAGCCGCCAGCCGCGTTTCGTACTGGCGCATCATTTGTTCTATGCGCGCAAGCCTCTTGCCATCGTCATCGGCGGCCATGGCTGGGGTGGCCAGGCTGACCAGGCCCAGGCCGGCGGTCAGGGCAAGGAGTGACGGACGGAAAGTGAAATGGCGGTTCATGCAGGCGTCCTTGGAAGCAGATCAAGCGGAAACAGTGTCGACAACGTCGCCGGTCATTGCCGCCAGCCGTTCACGAGCGCGGCTGATACGGCTTTTCAGTGTCCCGATCGGGCAGTTGAAGGCTTCAGCGGCGTCTTCATACGATGCGCCGTGGGCTACGATCATCAGGAAGGCATCGCGGGTTTCGGGCGCCAGTCGATCTATGGCGGCCAGGACCTCAGCGTAGAGAACCGACCATTCCTGTGGTGCGGACTGGGTCTGCTGGGCGGCGCAGCGGCCATCAACATCCTGGATGTTACTACGGCGGCGGGAAGCATCTTTGTAGAAACAGTTCTTCAGGATGCGATACAGCCACGATTTCATGCTCGTGCCCTCTTCGAACGTGTCGCGGTAGCGCCATGCGCGCGCAAGTGTTTCCTGAACCAGATCGTCGACTTCGGTGCGCGATTTCGCCAGGCGCAGGGCAAACGATTCAAGGACAGGAATGTGGGCAAGCATTGTTTCGCGGAAAACATCGGGTGACGGCGCGGGCATTTGGGTTTCCTCAAGGTTTGTTTAACCGCGCGGCGCCGGCCGCGTGGTTGTTGACCTTTTGTTAAGCATTACGAGAGGGGGGAGACCGGCGGATGCAGAGCGCCAAAAATTTTTAATGGCCGCTGCAACCCCATGCCCGAAAGCGGCATGTTCGGGCGTGCCACATTGTAAATTTACAGCCGG
This sequence comes from uncultured Asticcacaulis sp., assembly GCA_966212005.1. GTDB lineage: Bacteria > Pseudomonadota > Alphaproteobacteria > Caulobacterales > Caulobacteraceae > Asticcacaulis. Next base: position 617 of record CBIHPL010000184.1, on the reverse strand, counting down.
CCCCGGCACATGAGCACCCTGCAATGGAGTTAACGGGTTATGCCATCAACCACGGGGCCAGCCGCGGCAGATACCGGTCTGAACGCACAATTGCTGCGCGTCGCCGAACGAGACCCTTCCGCGCTCAAAGCGGTCTATGACGCAACCGCAGGCAGGCTTTTTGCCATTTTGAATCGTATGGTCCGGCAGCGCGATGTCGCCGAGGATCTGCTTCAGGAAACCTTTGTAACCGTCTGGCAAAAGGCCACGCAGTTCGATCCCGAACGCGGCGATGCCTGCGCCTGGCTGTCCGCCATAGCCCGGCGCAAAGCCATTGACCGCCTGCGGGTTTCGCAGCGCGAAATATCGGGATTGGACGCCGTGCTGGACTGCATAGAAGCAGGCGTCGACCCGGAACGAATTGCCATCGATCCGGAGACACGAATCACCCTTTCGCATCTGCGAAAATATTTGAAGCCAGATGTTAACCGTGCTTTGGAATTGTGCTATGTCGTGGGATTGACACACGAGGAGCTGGCCGAGGAGATGAACGTGCCGCTGGGCACGGCCAAAAGCTGGGTTCGCCGAGGTCTGAACCAACTTAAGGACTCGATGACAGCGGCATGACGAACTCCCTC
>CBIHPL010000183.1:0-7062 GCA_966212005.1 uncultured Asticcacaulis sp. | reverse complement strand
CAGGCTACGCACGAACCCAAGCGGCGGCGCACCCTCGAACATCCATGCCAGCAGCGTGGGATCGAGCAGGAGCCAGTCGCTGCGGGGGCGAACCCTGGTCCCCGCCTTCTGGCGGCTCTCCACCAACCCCTTGGCCGCAAGAATGCGTATCGCCTCACGCACGACGCCGCGCGACACGCCATATATTTCGGCCAGTTCGACTTCGCTGGGTAATATTGCGTTGGGCTCTCTCTCGCCAGTCACAATGGCGACACCGATCATGCGCGCAATAGTCGAATGCGCCGGAGCGCTACCTGGAGTTCTAGCCAATATTCTGTTCCCATGAATCGTCCCGGCTTTCGTACAGGCCGGTTGGTGTGAGTCTGGCCTGGATGGCCCGACTACTTGGTTGGACGTTATAGCATGCCTCGGCTTTCGTCGGCAGTAGTATATAGCCCAGCGGTTGCAGTCGTCGATTCAAAGTCGCCAGTTCGACGTCTCGGCTCTTCCAGTTGGGCGACGTCGCATTTCGAAGCTCATTGCCTCATGTATGAACGAGTTCGATTCGCTTCGGCCTGGCTGGAAGTGGAACCACAAACGCGCCCCGTTCGAATCCCGCTCGTGCTATTTTCCGGGATTTTCGACCTTGCACCGTAATTTGCAAAGCTCCGCGCGCGACAGGCGTGGTCGACGATGCCGGGTCGAGCGTCAGGGAGATTCTGCCGGTGGCCGGCCAATATCTGCTTTCCGCGATCTTGCCGGCTTCGAGCGTGATCCACAGACCGGCAGGCGCAACAAACAGACGCGTGCGGGCTCCATCCTTCGGCACGATGAGGATCGAATCGCTCTCGACCCGGATATTGCCGCCAAAGCCCAGCCAGCCGAATACTTCGTCATGCACAAGATAGGACGCAGCGGTACTGGCGTGACCATAGAGGCCCATCCCATAGTCTCCACTATATGGGTCCCATTTCATCATATCGGGCCATGCGTGGAATCCGGTCGATGCAAAACCCGCCTGGTCGATGTTCATGATCCCGCCCATGCTGCCCCCGTAGGCCACACGTAACAGATAGAGGTCGGTGGGATCGCGGCGATAAGCATCGAACAATGGGACGGCGTTGAGAGCAGAGCCATAGTGATGGATCATTCGCTCGGCCCGTTCGTACTTTCCGCCGGTACCAAAATCCCAGTAGCGCCGGGCGTTGCCGTTATAGCCCCAGTTAGGAACGGTCGAATCGTAAGCCAGGATGACCTTCCCGGTCTCGTTGGCCTGCGTCTCAAAACCGAAGTATCGCATCCAGGCGTAGACCTCCGGCTGCCCCGTGGAATCCCACGGCATTTCCGAGCCAAAGGGATATTTCAGCGAGCGCCAGTGATTGGCACGCGAGCGCATCAGCCGCTCGACTTCATTTGCTTGGTCTGTCCAGGTTTCGCGCCGCAAATCCTTCAAAATGTCGACAAAGACATCGCCTTCCATCAGACCGAATTCCGCATAGAGACTCGCGTCTCGCATCATGGCGACGATCGTCAGGTAGGCGTGATTGAGGTACCAGCGCCAGTCGTGGCGCCTGACAAGGCCTCTATGATTGCGGGCGAGGCGATACATTACCCAGTGGACGATTGCGACGTGAGGATAATTATATGAACGGTCGAGGCGATCAGCTTCGTCTTTGCGCCAAGTCCACTTCCACCAGTCCGCATTCCCTCCGCTGTACAAGTCGGGAAATCGTTCGGGGTCGTAATAGAAAAGGCTTTTCCGAACCGCACCGGCGTGCGGGCCTTCCGCGACCTGCAGTCGGCCGACAATCGTCCCATCGATGAGCCGTTCAAGCTTCGCAATTTCCACCGCATTCGGGTTGTCGAGCTGTTTCATAAAGGCCGCCACGAACCCGCCGGCACCACCCTCGTCGCTCATGCCGGCAATCCACGGCCGGTGATCGGTCAAAACGACGGCGTCGGCTTCTTTATCGAAGGTCAGCAGCCCCGGTGATCGACCGAACGGATCCCCTTTCCCTTCGTACCATTGGTGCGTGGTGGTAAAGGCGCCCAGGTCTGCCAAGGCCCGGTCGAGAGGCTTCGTCACGAAGTAACTGATCGTCTGCTTCTCGCCATTGGCATAGGTGAGCGTCAGCCGGATCCCCCCCCAGGTTCTGCCCCGAACCGTGAACCGGGTCCAGCCATTCTGTTCACCAGCCGGGCTCAATTCCAGGCCGCCAGGAGGTTCTGTCTGGCAGGCCACGAGATGCGACGGCGCCTTGACGAAGAGGCTGGCTGTCTGGTCTTCCGGCACGACATAACCAGGAATCCCCACCGCCACGGGACGGGAATGGGCGATCAAGGTACGTTCGATTTCGCGGACGCCTGCGGAGGTCACGAACCGGACACCGAATTCGGTCGCCTGCCCTGGCGAAAGCGTCCGGCTGGTCGGTGTATTCCATTGCTCGCCCGCCGTCTTCCACTCCTTTTCGAAAAATCCTTTCGAATGAACGGTCCAGGCATAAAACCCCTCGAAGGTCACGTCGCGATGCATGTTCTCGGTGAAGACAGCGCCCTGGATGTCTTCCTTTGGGCTCTTCAATGGCACGTACGCTTCCAGCGGCGTTCCCGCCTCGGGCAGGACGAGCAACACGGGGCCCTCGCCGCCCAGACGGGTCACCTGCAGATAACCGGCATCCCGTCCGATATAGGGCTCGACGAAACTTGCAAGCGTATGGGCCTGGTCCAGGTTGCGACCGGTCAGGATATTGTCGAACACCATCGGCAAACCGAGGCCACCGATTTCCAACGGCTCGCTGCCGCGGTTGGTCAGCCGGAAGCGCAAGGCCAGACGCCCGTCCGTCAAGATCCACCTGCGCTCGACGGCAAACGGCGGGTTTTCTCCCATCGTCGCAGTGATATCGGCGGCGGCAACCACGCCCTCTTCCCGTGCCAACGGCCTGACCGGCTTGCGTCGATGCGCCGATGAAAAATCCCGCCATTCGCCGCCTGACATGCGTACCCGCAGGTTCAAATCCCCCAGGTTGTTGTGCCCGTCACCGGCCCGTTTGGCCCGCTGCCAGGTCGGTACGTAGCTGAAGCCTGGTTCTGCATCGGGCGACAGTTGCACCAGCGTCTGGGTGATATCGTCGATGATTCCCCTGAGGTTCCCAGCGTGAAATGGGATGCCGGAGGCCGTTCCCGTGCTGGCAGGCAGTACTTGTGTCCGTCCCACGGCACTAACGGCCAGGGCCGTAGAGCTACTCAACAAAAATACACGCCTTGTTATCTTCGTACGGAGCATGAGCCACTTTCCACTATGGTTACGTTTGAGCGAGTGCCTGTGATCAGGCTATTTCTTCCGCAACAGGATCGACGTCTCCGCGCCGGCCAGGACGTTCAGGTCCAATTCTGTCGGTGTCGCCTCTGGAACGCGCACGGTTGCACTTTGCCCTCCACTGCTCAGAACATAGTCCCCGGCCGGCCAGCCGGTCAGGATCAGGGTCGAACTGTGCGCGCCTCCATCACGGTTCTCGACGGTGAAAGCCAGGCGCCTCCCTTTTCGGTCGAGGACGATAGGCGTTCGAGCGAGGAACCCATCGCGCGTCAGATGGATATCCAGGTTCGTTCCTCCGTCACGTACCGATACACGTTGCTGGATCCCGTCACGGTTGGTGATGTGATAGACGCCGTCGGCCTCGTTGACGTTGCCGCCCAGGGCGGTCAATCCGAATATCGGGTCTCTGACGATCACGGTACGTGCCGCATTCAGCGCTTCGGAATAACCGTTGTCGACCTCGCCGTCGTATCGCCAGGCACCCCGGCCTTGTTGAATATTGCTGCCGAAGACACTGTATCCATATTTCGACGCCAGGTATTCCCAGCCAGAGGCGCCATCGTTGGCCGCACCTGGGTACCAGAAGCCATAGTCCGACAACGCCGTGCCGGTATTCATGAGTGCCCAGGCTGACAGTTCACTGGCGTATCCCAGGCGAATATAGGCAAAGCGATCCAGGCCCTGGGCGGCCGCAGGGGCATAGTTCAGGCCATAATCGAGAATCGGCGCCCCACCCATCTGCGACATGTATGTCAAAAATCCGCGCAAACGACTGCCCCGGTAGTCGCTTCCCAGCTGGTAATAGTTAGTTTCCGTCCAGCCGCGCGCTGCGATATTGGCAGAGATTGATCGCGCCATGAAATCGCTGAAATCCGACGACTTGACGCGTGGATGTGAATACCATTGCCCTGTGTTCTTATCCTGCCAGAGGTTATGGTCGGGCTTCAACGGATAGGTCAGGCCGTACCGAGCAATGGCATGTGTGGATTCAAATGCGGTCGTATCGAACCACATTTCCGAGCCGAACGGGTGGCTGTCATCATAGATGAAGAACTTGACTTTCTTTTCCCATTCCGCGCGCAACCAGTGCGCGTCCTCATGGCGGCCGGTCTTGTCCAGAATATCCATGAGCTCGACCAGATGGTACTCGTGCATCGTGCCGAGCTTGTAAGCCCAGTCGTTATAGCCGGGAAACCCCGTCTTCTCGTCCATCACGATCGAATATGGCACGAGGAAATATGCCTTCGCAGTACCCCCCCCGCGGTCGAGATATTGGTCCGCCGGCAGGTAATGCAGCTTGTCGGGATACAATCGACCGATACGGTACATGGTCAGATAAAACTGGATCAGATGCGGATAGTCGTACGCCCGCCACATTTTCTGTCGGCCGTATCCACCCGTATTAACGGGACTGGCCCTCTGCGTTTTCCAGTCCCGTACGCCGTAAATCCCATAAGCGTCGGGCGTTTCCTGATCGGTGCGCTGCAGCTTGCCCCAGACGAAATGTTTGGCGTAATATTCGAGGGCTGCGATCTGCTGGTCATCCGGATACGCCAGGTTTTTTGTTGCGACATAGGGCGCCTTGGCAAGGTCTGGGTCGTCACTGCCTCCGACAACAAATCCGTCCAGCCCACCGGTATCATCCGGTGTCCGGAGCACTTTCTCCTCCATGTCCCAGACCGAAAATACGCCGTCATACCATTTGGACGGATCCCGGACCTGTTGCTTCTTGACGATAAAGGCTGCGCGCTTCTGTGCGAGCGTGCGTAACGGCTCGGTGACGAAATACTCGAGCTGAGTTTTGCGGCCGCCGTCCCATTTAACGGTGATATTGTTCTCACCCAGATGAGAAAATTTGAACCGGTAAAGCTGGCGGCCTTCGACGGGGGAAGGCCGCGACTCAATGGTCGTCTCCTCGGGATATTCGGCTTCAACCGCTTCGATCCTGCCGATCGATCGGATCGAGACCTCACCATTCAAGTCCGTTGGAATGACCATTCCTGGCGTCGTGTCGATATCCAGCAGCCCGTCGGCGACAAACCGGTCGCGGATCGCCTGGTATCCCTCGGCCATGTGGAAGGTGAAGCCATAGGTGACGCTGTCCCCCGGTTGTCCGGCGGGGGCGAGGATCTTGTCGCTCACTGGCTGGTTCCATGTCCCGCGTGGCTCGACGTCGCGTGCCTGCGCAAGCGCGTGAACATATACGGCGAAATCTCCGCGATCCTCCGCGCCATGCTCGTCGTAATATTCCAGATGGGTGCGCTTGTCCGGCGTCATGACAAGTGCGGGCCCCTCGCCGTCGGGCCGCAGCCAGTACAGATGGCTGTTATCACCCGAAATCAGTGCATGCCGAATGACATACCTGGTATAGGTAACGGCCGCGTCCTTTTCCCGCTTGAAGTTGGTGTTGAACGGCAATGGCAAGGCTATCTCACCCAGCTGCAAGGGCTCGGCCAGGCGATTAGTGATCGTAAATTGCCATGTCAACCCGTCAGCGGTGAGTTCGTAAATTTCTGAGACGCTGACATCCTGGTACGCTTTGGGCTGGGTAGCTCCTCCGGAGTACGAAACAGTAACCCTGCGGCGGTCAGCACTGGCGGACACCTGACGGGTGGCGCCTGATGCTTGAGAGGTGGCGAGCTTCCATGAGCCGACGCCTGTCCAGTCGGAATTCGCAGGTCGATACCGAAGACTCAGATCACCTAATGAGGCTTCAATCCGTCCTTCGGGCCGGCTGGCAAGAAAGTTTGGCGCATCGGGCACGCCGGCCGCGCGCAACGCGGTGATCGTCCCCCTGTCCTGATCGATCACCAGCGTTAAGGCGCGGTTGCTTAAGGTAACGTCCGCGCCGTTCGCCGCACAGGCAGTCCACGCCATCAGAAGTGCAATCCCCGTACCGGCCGCAGCCCTTTTCGTTCGACATTGGGTCATGGGTTCATCGATCCTAAATAGTTTACGTAGGCGATGCCCTGCCATGTGGAGACATGTCGGCAGGGAGCCCGAGGCTTGATCGGGTAAATCGCAAGGTTCTGGTGTCGTCCCGAGCGTGGCGAAGTCTCCTCCGCCACGCAGAAACTTCAAGGCGGTCAGGTGCGCCCGCCGCGTGCGGCGAACCGCGCGCGAGCGGTTGCGATGTCACGCATGACCAGCTCGCGCTGTGCGGTGAACGTATCGTCGACAAATGTGATCGTCGGGACCTGCGGTTGATCCTTGCTGACCGGCTTGTAGCCACTGAAACCGTACTCGTGGACGCCTGTCGCTCCCCGGCCCGGCGCGGGCCAGCTCAGGTGATTGAACGAGGCCACCTTGTCGAAACTGGCCTGCGGATACAAGGGGTAGCGCGCAACGTGATTCCACGGGATGAACCCCATCTGCGCATCGAACTGCATTTCGGCGATGGGCATGACGCCTGGGATATCCCGAGCCAGATCGGAGACCAGTGTCTTCACGCCGAGCAGCATATCCGCCTTGCGGTTGTTTTCCCAGAAACCGCAGATGTCGAGGAAATACGCGTCGACGCCATATCGCCGCACCATCTCCACGATGCGTCCCCGCAGATGTTCCCGCCAACTAGCAACGCCCAGGTTCATGAAGACCATTGACGAATCCCCCTTCCGATCGCCGTCCCAGTCGACGTAATTGCTGGGATAGGAAGCCCCGTAGACGTCCTGCACCTGGGCGTCGGCGAGCGCCGCAAATCCCGGGCCGTCGGGGTTGGCGATGTTCGATCCGAACATCAGGGCGAAACGGAAGCCCAGCTTTTTGCC
>CBIHPL010000182.1:0-7080 GCA_966212005.1 uncultured Asticcacaulis sp. | reverse complement strand
TGGGTGCGCCGCAGGTAGTGCAACACCTTGAAGCCGCAGCCATTCTGACGCCAGAAGCCCGGAATGCCGCAAAGACCGCATCGGCGATCATGGCGATGAACAACGTCTATTATCGCGCCCTGCTCCTGATGGAAAACCGCGAATACCAGACCCTGCGTTCGGGCCTGCGTATGAACCTGCTGACCAGTCCGGGTGTCGATAAGCTCGATTTCGAACTGTGGTCGCTGGCCGTATCCGCCATCAATGGCTGCGCCGTATGCATGGACAGTCACGAAAAGGTGTTGCGCAATCACGGCATTTCGGATGTTCAGGTCCAGGCAGCTCTGCGTATAGCGGCGACCGTCAACGCCATCTCGGCCGTCATCCGGGCCGAAAGCGCCCTGACGGCGACATAAGAAAAATCTATACGGAAATAAAATAAAACAGATTTGCCTTATTGCGCGCAATAAGCGAATGTCCGCTGCGTCGGACCCGACCCAAACTTGCTAAGGAGATATTTCATGGGCCTCATCAACACCACCATCAAGCCGTTCAAAGCCACAGGCTTTAAGGAAGGCAAGTTTGTCGACGTTTCGGACACGGACCTCAAGGGCAAGTGGTCGATCTTCTTCTTCTATCCGGCTGACTTCACCTTTGTCTGCCCGACCGAGCTGGAAGACCTGGCCGACAACTACGACACCTTCCAGAAGATGGGCGTCGAAATCTACAGCGTCTCGACCGACACGCACTTCTCGCACAAGGCCTGGCACGATACGTCGCCTGCCATCGGCAAGATCAAGTACACCATGCTGGGCGACCCGTCGGGCGTGATCACCAACAACTTCGACGTCATGCGCGAAGGCATCGGCCTGGCTGACCGCGGCACCTTCCTGGTCGATCCGGACGGCGTCATCCAGTTTTGCGAAGTGACTGCCGAAGGCATCGGCCGTAACGCCGCTGAACTGCTGCGCAAGGTCAAGGCTGCTCAGTACGTCGCTTCGCACCCCGGTGAAGTCTGCCCGGCCAAGTGGGAAGAGGGTGAAAAGACCCTGGCCCCGTCGCTGGACCTCGTCGGCAAGATCTAATTGCGGTCGTGGGGGGAGCTTGCTCCTCCCACCTCATTCTCCTTATCCGGGCTTCGCGGAGCCCGAATATGGACAATGATTTCCCCAAAGTTTCAAAGGAGTACAGCCATGCTTGACGCGGGTATGAAGACTCAACTGAAAGCCTATCTCGAAAACCTGCGCATGCCGATCGAACTGGTGGCATCGGTTGACGACGGCGCAAAGTCGCGCGAACTGGTCGAACTGCTCAATGATATCGTCGAAGCCTCGGCCAAGGTGTCGCTGAAGACCGATGGTTCGGACGCGCGCAAGCCATCTTTCGCCATCGTTCGTCCGGGCACGGATATTTCGGTCACCTTCGCCGGTCTGCCGATGGGCCATGAGTTCACCTCGCTGGTCCTGGCGCTCCTGCAAGTCGGCGGTCACCCGCCGCGCGTCGAAGCCGATGTTATTGAACAGGTCAAGGCGCTGGAGATCGACGGCGAGCTGCGGTTCGAAACCTACTTCTCGCTGTCGTGCCAGAACTGCCCGGACGTCGTCCAGGCGCTGAACCTGATGAGCGTGCTTAATCCCAGGATCAAGCACGTCGCCATCGACGGCGCCCTGTTCAAGGACGAGGTCGAACAGCGCCAGGTCATGGCCGTGCCGACCGTTCTGCTCAATGGCGAAGCTTTCTCTCAGGGCCGGATGGGGCTGGAAGAAATCCTGGCCAGGATCGATACTGGCGCACAAACGCGTGAAGCGGCGAAGATCAACGCCAAGTCCGAGTTCGACGTTTTGATTGTCGGCGGCGGGCCTGCCGGCGCCTCGGCCGCCATCTACGCCGCGCGCAAGGGCATACGCACCGGCGTGGTTGCCGAACGTTTCGGTGGTCAGGTGCTCGACACGATGGACATCGAAAACTTCATTTCGGTCAAGCACACCGAAGGTCCGAAGCTGGCGACCGCGCTGGAGCAGCACGTCAAGGACTACGAAGTCGACGTCATGAACCTGCAAAAAGCCGTGCAGCTGATTCCGGCGGCGACGGCCGATGGCCTGACCGAGGTCAAGCTGGAAAGCGGCGCTTCGGTCAAGGCGCGCACCGTGGTGCTGTCGACCGGCGCCCGCTGGCGCCAGATGGGCGTGCCGGGTGAGGCCGAATACCGCAACAAGGGTGTCGCCTACTGCCCGCACTGCGATGGCCCGCTGTTCAAGGGCAAGCGCGTGTCGGTCGTTGGCGGTGGCAATTCGGGTGTCGAGGCGGCGATCGACCTGGCCGGCCTGGCTTCGGAAGTCACCCTTCTGGAGTTCGCCGCCGAGCTCCGTGCCGACGCGGTCCTGCAACGTAAGCTATATAGCCTGCCGAATGTCCGTGTACTGACGAATGCGCAAACGACCGAGGTTCTGGGCGACGGCAATAAGGTCACAGGCCTTACCTACAAGGACCGTATCCACGATACGGTTCACACGATCGACCTGGAAGGCATCTTCGTCCAGATCGGCCTGATCCCGAATACCGAGTTCCTGAAGGGCAGCATTGCCTTGTCGAAACACGGTGAAATCGAGGTCAATGCCAGGGGCGAAACATCGCTGCCGGGCGTGTTCGCGGCCGGCGACTGTACGACCGTGCCCTACAAGCAGATCGTCATCGCCATGGGCGAAGGCTCGAAAGCGGCGCTGTCGGCGTTCGATTATCTGATCCGCGTTACGGCGCCGGTGGATATCGCGGCGGAGTAGGTGAAGAGCCAGGAGGCACGCCTCCTCGACCTCGAAACGCGACAGTGTTTAATCGCTTATATAACAAATAGCCGGGCACCCTTTAGAGGGCGCCCGGCTATTTGTTATTCAATGGGTTAGACTCTACCGAGTTATGGGGTCCAGGGGGCCGCGACCCCTGGCCTTATCCTAATCCTCCGGCCAATCCATAGCATGATGCAGAACACGCAAAATCAGAACGGTGGCGTCATTGACGCCGTAAATGAGTGTGTAGGGATAGGCTCTCACAACAAGTTCGCGCGTCCCGGCAACCCGACCGGGCCGGCCGCTTGCGGGAAAGTCCTTCAGTCGGTCCGTCTGAGACTCTATGGCGTCATCGACGCGGAAAGCCGCTTGAACATTGTCAGCGGCGATGAACTCAAATATCCGAATGCGGTCTTCCAGAGCGAGAGGCGACCACTCGAGCCTCACGCATCCCCCGCGCGTTTTAAGGCTTCTGCGCGGACCTTGGCCATACGGGTCTTGACGTCTTCATTAGACAAGGCCGGCCGAGGATCATCCAAAGCTTCCTGCACCTTGGCGCGGAACCAGGCGTCGTAGGTCTCCTGATCCACGGTCAGCCCGACAGGCAATGCGCCTTCGTGGGCAATACGAGTTAGCAGGATGCGGACAGCATCCGACACTGTCAGCCCCATCTTTTCCAGGACGGCGCCTGCGCGATCTTTAACGTCCGCATCTACACGGGTTTGAACAGGAACTGTTGCCATTGACTACCTCGCTGATATCGAGTGTATTGCAAATGCAATACGATGGCTAGTCCTCAGGACTGGTCACAGTGACACCGCGACTGCGCAGCCGATCCAGTGCACCACCCTTACGCAGCCACGGCGACAACGGAACAACGGCGACGGTCTTACCCGGGCGGCTGAGCGCGACATCGATGGCTGAGACCGTATCACTGACAGACTGTTCGATCAGAGCCGAGCCCTTGCCAGAGCCTTCCAGGCAGTCCGCCAAGGCCGAGCCGCGATAGTTTGCAAGGACTGTACGCATATCGCCGGTCGACCAGGCGCTGGCCGAGGCCGGCAGTTTGTCGAGCACGAAGTCGATATTATCGAGTGTCCGGCGCATACAGGTAATCTGACCGGCCAGGCTCATGGCGTTGACGTCTTTCAGGACGGGCTTGAGTTTGTAGCGCCCGAACGGCTTGACCGACACGCCCTGACGGCGGGCGAGGCGCGTAATGGTGTCGGTCGGCCCATCGGCTGTGACGCCGCGTTTTTCCAGCACTTCGCGGCGAAGGCGGGCGCCGGCCCAGACAGGCTTGTCGCGCTCGAAATCCTTGACGGATACACCGGCGCGCGCGGCCGTAGCGAGGTAGCGGGCATAGAGGTCCGGCGGCAGGACCTCTTTCAGAGTGCGTTTTTCGGTCAGGCCCTTGCTCGACATCAGGCTCAGCATGTCGCCGGCCGTCGCCTTGGCGGCCTGTGGCACCAGAAGGCCGTTGGCGCCTTTCAGGGCATTTTCGATGCGGCGGATGCGCCAGGCCTGTTTTTTGGGAAAGCTCGGCAGGACGCCGATGACGATGACTTCGGACTGTCCGCGCCGGAGCCGCCACATAGCCGGGCCGGACGCCTTGGCGGAAATGACGACGTCTTCGCTCCACACCTCCTGAGCGGCGGTGGGCATGGCGACAGCAATGATCAGCGCGGTAATCAGACAACGGAGCATATGGATACCATAGGCTGGCTATATGACGCTTTATTTACAGACGCTTTTCCATGAATACCGACAGAGGGTCGGGCAGGTAGTCACCAAACGGAGCAATGTCTTCGAAGCCGAAGCGGCGGTAGAGACCGAGCGCTTCCGGTTGCGAAATGCCGGTTTCCAGTCGCAGGGCCGGCAGGTTCAGCCGCTTCGCCTCGCCGATTAGCGCTTCAAGAATGCGCACGCCTAATCTGCGGCCGCGCAGGGCCGGGTCGACCCACATGCGCTTCAGTTCGCCATAGCCATCGGCGATCCTGATCGCGCCGCAACCGACAGCCACGCCGGCGCGTTCGACGATCAGAAAACGGATGTCCGGTTGGCGCAGCGTATCGACGTCCAGCATATGGTTGCTTTCGGCGGGATAGAGTTCAGCCATATAGGCGTCGCTCGCTGCCAGAAGCGCGATGACATCATCGCGCTTCGGATCGCCGAAGGTGAAGCTCAGGTCGTCTGTTACAAGAAGGTTGGATTTAATGTTTTCTATTGTCGACATAATTTCGTTGTAGGTTACGAGCTTGGAAAATGCTTTTAGTCTTGAAAGGGCTATCGACTTGGCGGCACCGCAAGCCTGATTGATCTGGTACGTGGGGATTATGAAAAACCCCCATTGGTTCACATCCAGAATATTGGCTCGGCTTTGATTCTGTTCAGCGAACAGGCAAAAGACATAGACATGTGCGCGGCGGCGTACATCTTCGGAATACAGCCCGGTAAGTTCATTCCAAGCTCGGCGGCTGGCGATATCAAACGTGATTTTTGACGGGCCAGATTGATGCCACGCCTGCAGATAGGCGGAACATTTGACCTCGATTTTAAGTCCAGCATATTCAACGTCGTGGCTGGCCCACTCTTCGCGCATAGATATGTTAGCTACGCCCAAAGCCTGCGCGACAAGAAACTCTGCAAATATTCCTCGGTTACGGTTATTCAGAATGTCCGAATAAGCCCATTGCCAAAAGTCTCCGACAGTCACCCCGGAAGTGCCTGGCAAAATCGCTTCCGCGTTCAATCGCTCCCTGGCCACCATACTTGCTTTACGCCGCCTGGCCCTTGCTGACGGCGGCGAAGGTCAGGGGCGCGCCCCAGAAGGCTTCGATAAGGGCCGATTGGCTGCGTGGTTCGCCGGTAGTCAGGAAGGTGCGGGCGGCCGAGGTGCCGACATCGTATTCCGGATGACGCTCGACATACTGCCCCATGGCCAGGGCGACCGATGGCGGCTGATGGATGATCGGCGTACCCTCAGGCAGGGCTTCACGGAACAGGTCGGCGACCAGCTCATAATGCGTGCAGCCGAGGATGGCGCGGTCGGGGAAGCGGCCGATACGCAGACGCAAGGATTCGACATGGCCCTTGATCTTGGCGCCCAGGGCTTCGCGCGACGCGCCCTGTTCGATCATGTCCGCCAGGCCGGAACAGGCTTCGGTAAAGACGGCGATGTCCTGGCGGCGCTTGTCGATTTCGATTTCATAGACGCGTGAGCGGGCGGTGGCGACGGTGGCGAAGACGCCGATGACGTCCAGCTTCTCGATCTTTTCGCCGCGACGCTCGGCCTCGTGTTCCCACGGCAAGCCGGTGGCAGCCTCGATCGTCGGCACGATGATGCCAAGCACATTGACCGGGCGCTTATAGGTCTTGCGGTATTGGGCCAGCCAGCTCGATTGCAGGCGCCGCAGGGCGACGGCGGATGCGGTATTACACGCCAGGACGACCAGCGACGCGCCGGCTTCGAACAGGGTCTCGCAGCCTTCGCGCGTCATTTCCACGATCGCTTCGCCGGACTTGTCGCCATAGGGGGTGTTGGCCTGGTCGGCCAGGTAGATGAAATCGGCCTGTGGCAAGCGGTTGACAAGTGCGTAGTGGATACTCAGTCCGCCTACGCCGGAATCGAAAACGCCAATGGCCATTGAAAGTCGTTCCAGAATGAACAATTGTTAATTAGGTGGGCGCGAATATGCGCCTAACGTGATCAATTACGCTGTTTGCCCCGTGCCGTAAACGCCGATCCTGTAACGTTTGCGACAAATTCCGGAGTTCCGATGACCGACAATTCTATCGACCGCCGCACCGTCGTGAGCCTGATGGCTGCAACGGCGCTGACCCCTGCTGTGACAATGGCGGCGGATACCGATCCGGCCCTGTTGCTGACCGCAGAATGGCAGGGTCCGTATGGCGGCGTGCCGCCATTCGACAAGGTCGATATCAAGACATTCGAAGCGGCCTTCGATCAGGCGATTGCGTCCCAGCGCCGGGAAATCAACGCCATTACGGCAAATACAGCGCCGGCGACCTTCGATAACACCATCGTGCCCTATGAACGGTCTGGCAAGGCGCTCGGTCGCGTGTCGACTGTCTATGGCATCTGGACGGGAGGGCTGAATACCCCGGAACTCCAGGCCATGGGCAAGGTCATCCAGCCCAAGCTGGCCGCTTTCTCGGACGAGATAAGCCAGAACCAGAAGCTCTTCAAGCGGATCAAGGCGGTCTATGACAACAAGGCGCAGTTTAACCTGACGCCGGAACAGGACCGACTGCTGTGGCTGAACTATACCGGCTTTGTGCGCGCCGGCGCGGCCTT
>CBIHPL010000181.1:0-7129 GCA_966212005.1 uncultured Asticcacaulis sp. | reverse complement strand
GCATCAGAAGAGAGGCGGCGGCAAGCGCCAGCAGACGGAGGTTGCGCATGATCTCTTCCTTATTCCGCAGGCGTCACACCGGCTGGCAGCGGCCAGCCGAACGACATTTCCACGACCCTGGCCTTGGCGTCTTTCAGGCGTGGATCGTTCGAGTCCACCATGACGCCGTCGCCACTGACGCCTTCGGGCAGGCTGTCGCTGTCGAAGCGCAGCGAGATCGAACAGCCACCGGACAGCCTGTCCAGCCGGCCGCCCTTGAAATCGGCCGCATAGCCGCCGTAGTCCCAGCCAAAACCGCTGATGGTGAAGGGCTTGCCGTTGACCTTCTCGATATAGTCGAGCGTCGAGCCGACCTGGATACCTTCCAGGCGACAGCCCTTTCCGCTGGCTCAATGCGCGACACATGGTGCATGGCGGCGTCCCAGAAGGTGACATAGAGTTTGCGCGACGGCACCGTGGCATAGAGCAGCAGCCCTTTGCTTTCGGTGCCCTCAGCTCCGGGGACCATGCCCAGTTGCGCGTTGTTGCCGTAGGCAACGGCCAGCGATTTATAGGTGTCGCCGACATGGACCGGTGTCAGGCAGTCGATTGTATTGGTGCTGGCCGCATCCGGGGCCTTGCCGGACAGCTTGGTTTGCACTGGCGCCGTTTCCGGCGCCACGACCGAGGCGCCATCCGAATCCGCCGGCACATCCGACGGCTTGGAACAGGCGCTTAAGCTTAAGACTGCCAAGGCGCAGATTACAGGATATGATCGCATGCTTGCCTCCCCAAGGCTGCGAACTATAGGCGTTAACCCCGCCTGCGCAAAGCCCCCTTGCCTTCCGGACCCGTAACCAGTAGTAACGCGGCCAACTTACTTCCTTCTTTGACAAGTCATATTCATGAAAATCAACGCCAATACCATCAAGCCGGGCATGATCCTGGAGTATCAGAACGGCCTGTGGGCGGTTGTGAAGACCGAGCATGTGAAGCCTGGCAAGGGCGGCGCTTTCGCCCAGGTCGAAATGAAGAACCTGGTCACCGGCACCAAGCTCAACGAACGCTTCCGTTCGGACGATACGGTCGAGCGCGCCGTGCTGGAACAGCGCGACCATTCGTTCCTGTACGAAGACGGCGACATGCTGGTGTTCATGGATCAGGAAAACTACGAACAGATCAGCCTGTCGAAGGAATGGGTCGGCGAGGACCAGGTCCGTTTCCTGCACGACGGCATGATCGTCGTCATCGAGTCGCACGACGAAAAGCCGATCGGCATGAGCCTGCCGGACACCGTCGTCCTCGAAGTCGTCGAAACCGAGCCGACCATCAAGGGCCAGACCGCTTCGTCCTCCTACAAGCCCGCCAAGGCCTCCAACGGCATGCGTGTCATGATCCCGCCGTTCATGGGCGTGGGCGAGCGCATCGTCGTCTCGACCGAAACCGGCGAATATATGAAGCGCGCGGATTAATGCGCTCACATTTCGATGCCGCCAAGGCCATCGAAATGTGTGGATTTTCAGTAATGACAAACCTGGGCTGGAAGCGCTTCTTCGCCCAGGTTTGACTCTTTTTAATAATGCGCCTTTGGCGCCCGATATGGACAAGCTCCTATGACGGTTCTTCAATCCACGCTCATCCAGGTTATGGTCGGCGCCGTGCGCAAGGCCTGCAAGGGCATTTCGCGCGACTTCGGCGAAGTCACCGAGCTTCAGGTCTCCAAGAAGGGCCCGGGCGATTTCGTCACCGCCGCCGACAAGCGCGTCGAGGCCGCCCTGTTCGAGGAACTCCTGCGCGTCCGCCCCGGCTACGGCTTCCTGGGTGAAGAACAGGGTATCGTCGAAGGTACCGACCGCACGCACCGCTGGATCGTCGATCCGATCGACGGCACGACCAATTTCATGCACGGCATTCCGCACTTCGCCTGTACGGTCGCGCTGGAACGCGACGGCGAAATCGTCGCCGGCGTGACGTTTAACCCCATCCTGAACGACCTTTACTGGGCTGAAAAGGGCAAGGGCGCCTATCAGAACGACCGCCGCCTGCGCGTGTCGCAACGCAAGTCGTTCGATGAAAGCCTGATCGGCACCGGCCTGCCCTTCGTCGGCAAGACCGGCCACGCGCAGGCGCTGAAGGAACTGCACCAGATCATGCAGCGCACCGCCGGCATCCGCCGCAACGGAGCCTGTTCGCTGGATCTCGCCTACGTCGCCGCCGGCCAGTTCGACGGCTACTGGGAACGCGGCCTGAAACCATGGGACATGGCGGCCGGCATCCTGATGATCCAGGAAGCGGGCGGCAAGATCACCGCGATCGACAGCGACGACTCACCGATGAATGCCGGCGACATCGTCTGCGGCAATCCGGAAATCTACCCGCAGCTGCTCGAAAAGCTGAATCTGGCGAAGTAGTTTCCCGATTTCTCAGACCAGCATTCTGATTGACAGCGCCGTCATGTGAGGCACACTCCCGCCCAAAATAATATTGGGAGATAATCATGACCATCACACGCCGCGCCGCCATCGGCGCCGGATTGTCCGCCATGGCAATCCCGTTCGCTGCCCAGGCCGAGATTCCCGTTCCCGTGCAGCGCTCGAAGGCCGGCGCGATCCTGGGCGAAGGCCCGCTGTGGTCGGAGCGCGACAGCACGCTCTATTGGGTCGATATCCGCGGCAAAAAGCTGCATGCTCTCGGCATCGGGATTGACCTTGCCGGAGCGGATTCCTGGGGTGTGAAAACCTGGGACATGCCGGACCTGGTCAACTGGATCGTTCTGCGTAAGTCCGGCGGCTTCCTGGTCGGAATCCTGCGCACCGTGTATGCCCTCAGCCTGAATCCGTTCAAGCTGACGCCGCTGTTGGAGATCGAGACCGACCAGACCGAAAACCGCCTTAACGACGCCAAGGTCGATCCCAAAGGCCGGCTGTGGACCGGCACCATGCACATGCCGTTCAACAAGAAGACGGCGGCGCTTTACCGTATCGATCCGGACCTGAGCCTGCACAAGGTCGATGCCCCCTATCTGTGTACCAACGGGCCGGGCTTCAATGCCGATGGCACGCGCATGTACCACAACGAAACCGCGGACCGCATTTCGTATCAGTTCGACGTCGCGGCGGATGGTTCGTTGTCGAACAAGCGCGTCTTTGCGACATTCCGCCCCGACGAAGGCATGCCCGATGGCGTAACCACCGATGCGCAGGGCGGCATCTGGATCTCGCACTACAATGGCGGGCGCGTGACGCGCTTCAAGGCCGACGGCACGGTCGATTTCGTCATCCCCGTTCCGGCGAAGCAGAGCACGAGCGCGACTTTTGCAGGGCCTAATCTCGACCGTATGTTCGTCACGACCGCCGCCCAGCCGCCGGTCGGCGCCGACGATCCGCAGGCCGGCACGCTGTTCGAAGTCCCCAAGGCCCTGCTGCGCGGCCATACCGGCCTGCCGACGGGTCAGTTCGCTGGATAGCCCCCTCTCCCCGTAGCAGGGAGAAGGAATGTTTCAGCTCTCGAACTGCAACGACGCCAGACGCTGATACAAGCCGTCACGCGCCATAAGTTCGGCGTGGGTGCCGCTGTCGACGACGCGTCCACCGTCCATGACAACGATGCGGTCCGCCTTCAGCACCGTCGCCAGGCGGTGGGCAATAACCAGGGTCGTGCGCTCGCGCATGGCCTCGTTCAGCGCCGCCTGGACCAGCCGCTCATTCTCCGCGTCGAGCGCCGAGGTCGCTTCGTCAAGCAGCAGGACGGCTGAATCGCGCACCAGAGCGCGGGCAATCGACAGACGCTGCTTCTGGCCGCCCGACAGCGACTTGGCCCGTTCACCCAAGGGCTGCTTGAAGCCTTCCGGCAATGCCTCTATGAACTGAAGCGCCTGCGCCTTGG
The DNA here is from genome assembly GCA_966212005.1 of uncultured Asticcacaulis sp. Lineage (GTDB taxonomy): Bacteria > Pseudomonadota > Alphaproteobacteria > Caulobacterales > Caulobacteraceae > Asticcacaulis. Next base: position 3,265 of record CBIHPL010000181.1, on the reverse strand, counting down.
CGGCGGCCAGACGAATTTCGGTGTCGGAGGCATCTTCGCGGCCAAAGCGGATATTGTCTTCGGGCGAGCCGGAGAACAGGGCCGTGTCCTGGGCGACCAATGACAGGCGATCGCGGACGGCCTTCGGGTCGGCCGTGCGGATATCGATGCCGTCCAACGCAATCACGCCAGCTTCGAAATCATAATAGCGCAGGAGCAGCTTGAAGACCGTCGACTTGCCTGCACCCGACGGCCCAACCAGCGCCACCGTCTCACCCGGGCGGACCTCCAGCGAGAAGTCGTTGAGCACCAGTTGGTCCGGCCGCGACGGATAGGCGAACTGCACGTTGGCAAAGACGATCTCGCCGCGCGGTTCGGGTAATGTCGCCGGGCTTTGGGGCGCCTTGATCAACGGCTCGGAGCCCAGCAACTCATCGATACGGCTCATGGCGCCGGCGGCCTTTTGCACGTCGCCCCAGGTCTCGTTGAGATTGGCGACCGAACCGGCGGTGAAAACCGCCAGCATGACGAACTGGATCAAGACACCGTTCGACATCTTGCCCGCCATGACGTCCTGCGCCCCCAGCCACAGCACGACGGCCGTACCGCCGAAGACCAGCGAAATGACCATGGCGGTCATAGTGGCGCGTGTGGCGATGCGGCTGACCGACTTTTTATAGGCGTCTTCGACGCTGTCGTTGAAGCGGGTTTGCGTAAACCGTTCGCGGACAAAGGCCTGGACCGTCTCCAACGCATCGAGCGATTCCGTGGCGAAGCCGACGGCGCGGGCAAAGCGGTCTTGCGTTTCGCGCGTCACCTTGCCGACCTGGCGGCCAAAGACGATCAGCGGCACCAGAACCAGCGGGAAGATAGCCAGCACCATCAGGGTCAGCTTTGGGCTGACAACCATCATCATGATCAGGCCCAGCACGAACATCAAAAGGTTGCGCAGGGCAATGGATATCGAGGCCGCGACCAGGGTCTCGATGATCTGGATGTCGGCGGTCAGACGCGAGATGACTTCGCCGGTACGTATTTTGAGGAAGTAGGCCGGATCAAGCTTCAGGATATGGCCGAAGACGTCTTCGCGCATATCGGCGACGACCCTTTCGCCCAGGCGTGTGATGAAGAAATAGCGCAGCGCCGTGGCGACCGCCATCAGGAGCGCGACGCCACCGAGGACCAGGAACCACCTGTTCAGTTCGTCGACATTGCCCGAACCGAAGCCGCTGTCGATCAGTTCGCGCGCGACAAAGGTCATGCCTGGCGTCGTCGTCGCCGAAACGACCAGGAAGACCAGCATCAATGCAAGATCGGCAGTCTGGCGTTTCAGATAGGGCCACAAACGGATCAGCGGCCGCAGGTCGCGCGTCTTTTCACGGCGGCCGGCGGCGTGGCGGATCTGGCCGGCCAGTTCGGCGCCGGAGCTGGGGCGGTCGTGAATGTCGTTCGGAGAGGTATTGTCGGGCATCCAGGGTGCTTTAGAGGATTGGCAGGGGAATTGAAACCGGTCTCTTCATCGCACCGCATACGCCTTCCGGTGCAATTCCCTTGCATGGTAACGCGCCTTCATGTAAGAGCGCCGCTTCCGCTGACCACAGCTCAAACAATTCGGCGTCCGCAATCTGCTGGCTGGACGTGAAGGATCGCGAAAATGAAAAAAGAAGGCCACCCCGATTATCACTGGATCACCGTCACCCTGACCGACGGCTCGAGCTACAAGACGCGCTCGACCTATGGCAAGGAAGGCGCCGTGCTGAACCTGGATATCGATCCCCGTACGCACCCGGCATGGACCGGCGGCACGGGTACGCTGCTCGACCGCGCTGGCCGTGTTTCGCGCTTCAACAACAAGTTCGGTGGCTTCCTCAAGAAGTAAGCGACTTAAGACTTTCAGAAAATGCGGTGTCCTCGGGCGCCGCATTTTTTGTTTGGGGAAAGTATCATGACCTTTCGCTGGGGATATGGGCTGGCCACGGCCATCCTCTTTTGTATCGAACTGCTGATCGCTATTTTCCTCAGAGACCCGCTCATCCGCCCGCACGTCGGCGACGCCCTGGCGGTTATTCTCGTCTATCTGGGCATTCGGACCATTCTGCCGTGGCGCCCCCTGCCCGCGGCATTGGCCGCGCTCGGCGTCGCGTTTGCCATCGAGCTTGGCCAGTTGTTCCATATCCGCGATCTGCTCGGCCTGTCCGACAGCAAGCTGGTCCGCTTTACCCTTGGCGGGGTATTCGACGTCAAGGACCTCGTCTTCTATACAGCGGGCGCCGCTCTGGCGCTGATCGTCGAAGCTGCCCGGCACGAGCGCATTGTCTGATTCTGTGCTAGTCGGGTACCATGCATACCCCCTATGACGGCTCTTCCAAACTGTTCACGATCGGTCTCAAGCCGCTCGATCCTGCCGACTGGATCGACTGCGACGAGACGCTGAGAGCCTATCTCGACGAAAAAGACCGCCTGGCGATGCGTGTGCCGCATGAGGTGTTCGGCGCCCTGCCCGGCAGCGAGGCAGCGCAGGACGAAGCCCTGATGTTGCTGGCCGATCATCTGCCTACGCGCTACCCCGATATCTATGCGCGCATGGGGCCGCAGATTGACGTCGTGCCCGCTTTTCGCCGCATCCGGCTGGATGATCCGCTGATGCCGCGTTTGCTTTTGGCATCGGCGCTGGTGCAGGACGATCTGGTTATCCTGCAAAAGCGCGAAGACGGCTGGACCGTGACGGCCGGTGCGCTGGCCTTTCCGTCGTCGTGGCGGTTGTCCGACAAACTGGGTAAGCCGATGCATGACGTCCACGGTCCGGTGCCGCAGTTCAATGCCGGCACGCGCAACGCAATGATGATCGAGCGGATGTTCGACAATCTCAAAGCCGAAATGCCGGTGATGCGCTGGAACTGGTCGCTGTATGGCGACGATGTGCTGCATCATCCGGAGGCGGGCAACGGCGGCCGTCGCTTCGGCGACGGTGAGATCGCGGAGCATGTTTTCCTACGCGTCGAGCGTCAGACCCTGCGCCGGCTGCCGCAATCGAATGCGATCCTGTTCACCATCCGCATCTATATCGATCCGCTGGACGCGCTGGACAGCCACGCCGAGGGGGCGGCGATTGCGCGGGCCCTGATCGATCAGGTCAATGCACTGACGCCTGAGGAACTGGAGTATAAAGGGTTGGCCGTGGAGAAGGACGGTGTGATCCGGCGGCTTCGAGGACTCACGCAAAGGTAGCTCCCCCCTTGTCTGTTGGATTTGTGAGATAGTTTTAGCGGGCGAGACCCCGTCGCAC
>CBIHPL010000180.1:0-7143 GCA_966212005.1 uncultured Asticcacaulis sp. | reverse complement strand
GGGACCGACCTCGACGAAGCGCCGGTCTTCCTCGGCAAGTCGGCGTGGGAAATCAACTATGTCGCTGAGCGCTTCCCGGACGTGGCGTTCCAGAGGACGAAAGAGCGGGGTTAGAACGATACCCGATCTAAAGGTGTAACTCTTCGCCCTCCCTGTTTACGGGGAGGGGGGACCGCCGAAGGCGGTGGGCGGGGCTTCGAAAAGATGAGACGCACTCTGCGGCAGGGAGCGGTTAATAAAACGGCTAGACGGTTGCGTAAGCAACTGACCAAGCCTGAACTCTGGTTATGGTTACGGTTGAAAGAGCGAACCGGCGAACTTGTTTTTCGCAACCAGCATCCGCTTGGCAAGTATGTACTCGATTTCTACTGCCCCAAAGCAAAATTGTGTATTGAGGTCGATGGCGAAGTTCACACGCGCGATCGTCAGCGCGCGCACGATGAAAAGCGCGATCAATGGCTTTCAGAGCAAGGGATCTATGTCCATCGAATCAACGCGATAGATCTGCTGGCCGATCCCGATGAAACTGCTGACGGTGTGATAAACTTGGCTATGGAGCGCTGTGAAGCTTTGCAAGCCCCGCCCACCGCCTGACGGCGGTCCCCCCTCCCCATGAATGGGGAGGGCGAACAGATGCTAACCCACCAGTTCCAAACCCGCCCGCACGATCATCACACCTAGCGCCACCCACGACAGACTAAAGACCGCAAAGCGCAGCAGGATGATATTCACCGTCGCCTGAACGGCCGAGTGGACATATCTTAGCGCCACATAGGCCCAGGCGCACCACAGATGCACCAGGTCGGCCTTGCCCGTTACGACGATGACGATCGCCACGGCGTAGAAGACAGTGGGCGCTTCGGCGAGGTGGTTGTAATTGTCGGCCACATTGCGCGCCCAGGCAGGCAGGCTTTCGCGGCCGCCAGGCCGGGCCAGTTTGTTGGCGCTCATCTTCATGGCGATCATGGCGGGGATGCGCGTGGCGTAAAGCGCTACCCACATGACCATGTGCAGGAAGGCCAGCGCAATGACGCTGGCCAATATCCCCGTTGCCGGCGTCAAGGCCTTATACCTTTGCCTTGGTGTTGCACACCGCCAGTTCGGCTTCGTTCAATGCCCGTCCGCGCCAGCTGAACGCCGCGACCGCACCCGTCACCGCGACCACGCGCTTGCAGCTGCGTAGCGCCGGCATGTCATCGACGAAACCTGAACGGCACGACGTACCGTCGCAGTTCCAGCGGGCGCCATCGATAATGTATTCGTTTTGCGCGGCCGGTTGCTGTAACGTCAACTCGGCCGACTCCGTGCGGGCAAATGCGCTGAGCGGTGTCACGGCCGCGACGGTAGCAAGCGCCAGCATGGCAAGGCGGGAAATGGTCATTGGAATACCCTCTCTTGTGTTTTGTACTTATCGGTACAAAATAAAAGCCGGACGGGGGTGCGTGTCAAGAAATTTTGTGCAATATGGTACAAAAAGAAGAAAGTGATGTGACAATGCCAGCGTCCGCTGTCCCGAAACTGCGTGGCCGCCCCAAGGCCTACGACCGCGACGCGGCGTTGAAAGCCATGCGTCAGGTGTTCTGGGCCAAGGGATTCGCCGCGACTTCGCTTGACGATATGAGCGCTGCCACCGGAATGAACCGGCCAAGCCTTTACAATGCTTTTGGCGACAAGACCGAAGCGTTCCGTGCGGTGCTCAAGGATTATATCGACGATGCGCGTCCGCTGTATGTAGAGGCTTTTCGTACGCCCGCGCCTTTGCGTGACAGTCTGATGAAGGTCTACGAGACTTCGATCGCCATCTATCATAATCCTGAAGCGCAAGGCATGGGTTGCTTCATGATTGGTGCGGCGCTGACCGACGTAAAGCGCGATCCCGAGGTAGGAGAGATGATTCTGGGCGCGCTCAAGGACATGGAAGCGGGTTTTATCCGCCGTTTCGAGAAGGCGCAGGAGGCCGGCGAATTGCCGGCCAATGCGGACATCAAGGCCCTGGCGCGTATCGCTTCGTCGGGCCACAATACGATTTCGGTCCGTATGCGGGCTGGCGAAAGCATCGATGAGATCCGCCAGTACCTGACCCAGATGGTCGACGTCATGGTGCGGTGACGATCGCCGGATCGTTGCAAATGAAACACACCCTTTAGATATGGTCAGCAAATAACGATTTTTCTGTTGCGTCCTGCAACGTCAAAAACTATACCGCCATCATCGTTGCTTCGGTAACGATATCCGCAGTGGTGTAGAAAGCGATTCCTTCGTTCATAACCTACAGGTCGCCGGTTCGAGCCCGGCCGTGGATGCAAATCCATGTAGCTCAGTTTGGGTAGAGCAGTAGATAGGCGCTTTCGTCTGTTCCCTGTGGAACTCAATTTTCGTCGCGATATTTAGCTAAAAACCGCTAACACTTTTTGGCATATCGCTTCAGCAAAGGTGGCGCAGAGGCCGGTTACTTCGCTTCAGGTGCCGGAATTGCGGGTGCAAGTCCCGCCGTGCGGTTCGCTGCACGTAGCTTAATTAGTAAAGCGCCGTCGTTCCGGGCTCGCCCGGTTCCCCTTTGTGATTCTGCCGGTAGCGCAGATGCCGCTTACATCGACTCCAAACCGACGCGGCATCGATTATTCTCTGGCGACCAATAAAGATTCAGCTTCCCGTGGCGAAGGCTCCGGCTTCATCGCGCAACGGGAAATGGTGAGCCCTGGATGGCAGGTTAAACTGTCAAGCCAGCGTGGCTCCGGCACTGCAATGCTGGACGGAAGCACCCCCAACCGGAACCGCCTGTTCCCGGGGAGCTGATCTTTTTTGAATTTTGTTGTTGCATTACGCAACATGTTTCTGTAGTAACCATTTTGTCTTTGAGCAGGCCCGATCCGGGAACCATTCAAAGGCAATATCCAGGTGGCGTAGGGTAACGTTTTCATCGGTAAAGATCGAAAGGTCCGGGGTTCAAGTCCCCAACCCGATCCCGGCTTGCGGGGGAGGGGCGGACGTTCTCGCCTGTACCCCTGGATCATTTACCGGCAGCAGCAGGGTGCGTTCTAGCCCTGTCCCGCGCCAGATCACTGAATTGCGAAGACCGGCGAGTGGTGCCGGCTGACGCCCCAAGCCCCCAATCACGCGCAAATGCTGCCGGACATGGTGTCCGCGAATGCCCCTTTGCGTTTTAACGATGCGAGAAGAGGTGCGGTCATGAGACTGAACATTTTCCAAAAGCGCCCTGGCATCACGCACGAGGGCGCCCCGGCGCGGGAACTGACGGCCGAACAAAAGCTCCGGCGCTCGGTCCTGTCCTGCATGCTGTGGGAGAACGAATTCTACGAAGACGGTCAGTCGATTGCCGACCGGATCTTCGCGCTGGCCTGCAATGTGGCGCCGGAAACGGTCGCCGCCCTGGCTATCGAGGCACGCGAACAGATGAAGCTGCGTCATGCGCCGCTGTTGCTGGTGTGCGCCCTGATCCGCTCCGGCGGTCCGGGGGCCCTTAAGGATCAGGCGGACTGTGCGCGCAAGCTTGTCGCGCCGACCATCGAGCGGGTGATCCAGCGGGCGGACGAACTGTCCGAACTGGTCGCCATCTACTGGCGGAACGGCAAGCGGCCCTTGTCGAAGCAGATGAAGCTCGGGCTTGCCCGCGCCTTCACCAAGTTCGACGCCTATGCCCTGGCCAAGTACGATCGCGACGGTCCCGTGCGTCTGCGCGACGTGCTGTTCCTGTCGCACGCCAAGCCGAAGGACGAGGTTCAGGCCGCTGTCTGGAAGCAACTGGTCGACAAGACGCTGCCGTCCCCAGATACCTGGGAAGTGGCGCTGTCGGGCGGAGCGGACAAGGCGGAAACCTTCACGCGTCTGCTGACCGAGCGCAAGCTCGGTTACCTGGCCCTGTTGCGGAACCTGCGGAACATGGACCAGGCGGGCGTCGACGAAGACCTCGTCAAGTCGGCCATCGTTGCGCGGCGAGGCGCCGAGCGCGTCCTGCCGTTCCGCTATGTGGCGGCGGCGCGGGCAGCGCCCCGGTACGAGCCCGTGCTCGACCAGGCGCTGGCGGAGACCATTCTGGAACAGCCGATCATGGCCGGCCGGACGATTGTCCTGGTCGACGTGTCCGGCTCGATGGACTGGAAGCTGTCGGCGAAGTCGGACCTGACGCGTCTGGATGCCGCAGCGACGCTTGCCGCGATCATTCCGGGCGATGTCCGCATCTTCACCTTCTCCAACGGAGTGGTGGAGGTGCCGGCACGGCGCGGCATGGCCGGCGTGGACGCGATCGTAAAGTCGCAGCCGCACGGCGGAACCGAGTTGGGCAAGGCTGTCAAGAAGATGAACGCCATCCGGCACGACCGGTTGATCGTCATCACCGACGAACAGTCGTCCGATCCGGTGCCTGATCCTGTGGCCCCTAAGGCCTACATGATCAACGTCGCTTCGGCACGTAACGGCGTAGGTTATGGCGCCTGGACGCACATCGACGGTTTTTCCGAAGCTGTCCTGGGTTATATTCGCGAGCACGAAGCGCTTGTGAGTACTCCCCAGCCGGCGCTTGAGCGGGAAAACTGACATGACGGCAGAGGAACTGAGGACGGCTGCAATCCTGCTCTTCGGCGAGCGTGGCTGGATGTCACGCCTGGCGGAGGCGCTGGATGTGGACCGTTCCTCGGTTTCGCGCTGGTTCGCCGGCCTGCCCGTCCCCGGACCGGTGGCGGCGGCCGTCAACGCCTGGCTCAAGCTTTACGAACTGACGGGCGAAACGCCCTACGAGATCCAAGGTCTGATTGATCCGAAGAAATAGCCGAGGCGGTTGCATTTAACACCAGGACGGCCCATTTGCGCTGCATAGAAGGAGACGCAGATGACGGCAGCGAACAGCGGGACTTTCAAGATCGGCGGAACCTTAAGCGTCACCCGCCTGGGTTTCGGCGCCATGCGGGTTACCGGACCTGGAGTCTGGGGCGAACCCGCCGACCGTGACGAAGCCCTGCGTGTGCTGCGCCGTCTGCCCGAACTGGGCATCGACTTCATCGACACCGCTGATTCCTACGGGCCCGATGTCTCCGAGAAACTGATCCGCGAGGCCCTGCATCCCTATGGCAAGGTGGTCGTGGCCACCAAGGCCGGACTGGTGCGCCGCGGCCCGAACATCTGGATCCCCAATGGCGATCCCGATTACCTGATTGAAAACGCCAACCGCTCGCGTGACAAGCTGGGCGTCGAGGTCATCGACCTTTGGCAACTCCACCGCATCGACCCGCGCGTACCGCGTGACGAACAGTTCGCCGCGGTGAAATCCCTGCTGGACAGCGGCGTCATTCGCCATGCCGGCCTGTCCGAAGTGTCGGTCGAAGACATCAGGGCGGCGCACAAGGTCTTCCCGGTGGCGACGGTCCAGAATCGATACAATCTGGCCGAACGCGGCAGCGAAGACGTCCTGAGCTATTGTGAAGCCAACGGCATAGGCTTCATTCCCTGGTATCCGCTTGCTGCCGGCGATCTGGCGCGGCCGGGCACAGTGCTGGACCGGATCGCGCACGCACACAATGCCGCGCCGTCGCAGATCGCACTCGCCTGGGTTCTGAAACGCTCGCCCGTCATGCTGCCCATTCCCGGCACCGGCAAGGTTAAGCACCTTGAGGAAAACACGGCCGCCGCCGACATTGTGCTGAGCGATGACGAGTTCGCGGCGCTGGACGAAGCGGTAAGTGCTTGACTTGCGTTAACGCTGTTATTTCATCCTATCCTTAAGGTTATTGCGTAATATCCCCCAAGGATGCTGACACCAGCCTTGGGGAAAACTCGCCTTGAGTATTGAAGGCCTGCAAAAGCGTATCGCGGGAATTGCCGACAAGGCCATGCGCCTGGTGGCAAACGCCAAGTTTGAAATGGCACTCCTTTGTCTGCTGCTGCTGACGGCCGGCGCCATAGCCGGCAAGGATCACTTGCTGGGCCGGACGGTCAGCTTCACGCCGCAAAGCACTGCCGGCAACAGCCATCTTGTCTTTTCCGACGGTGACGCCGGTGTCGGCGGCAAGTCCGTCACCAGCGACAAGGGTGCGCTGAAATGGGACTGCGACCTGCATGCCCAGCATCCGTATCGCTATTGCGGCTACGAACTGTTTCTCGATCGTGGCAGAGGGACGCACGGCCTCGACCTGACCAATATGCGGTCGATGGTCGTCAGGATTCTGTACAAGGGGGAATCGACGTCGTTCCGCGTCCACCTCAAAAATTTCGACCCGGCCTACAGTGTTCGCGCCGACGACGAGAGCCCGCAGTACCTGCGCGTCGAGGCGGACACGACCCCTGGGAAGCTGCAGGCGGTTGAATTTACGACGGCCGATTTTGGGGTCGCGGACTGGTGGCTGCGCAAGCACAGGCTGGCGCCGCAGTTCGGCCGCCCGAAGTTCGATAATGTGACTTCCCTGATCTTCGAAACCGGAACGGAGGCGCCGGTCGGGCATCATTCGTTCGAAATCAAGGAAGTTCTGGTGCGCAAGGCGATCCTGAGCGACGCGCAAGGATACCTGCTGCTGCTCGGCATGTGGAGCGCGGTGATCGTGGCCTATCTCGGCTACCGCGTCGTTAATCTGCGCAAGGCGCTCAGGGAGCGCCAGACGCTTGAAGCCCTGGCTTTGCGGGAGGCGCAGGAAGCGGCGCGGCGCGATCACCTGACTGGCCTGTTCAACCGCCGGGGCCTGGTCGAGTCGTTCGACGCGATGGCCGGACAACGCCGCGGCGGGTTTGACCTTGCGGTTATCCTTGTCGACATAGATCATTTCAAGGCGCTGAACGATACCCACGGGCATGACTTCGGCGATCGGGTGCTGGCGTCCTTTGCCGGCGTCATCAACAGGAACATCCGGATGGGGGACATGTCGGCGCGGTGGGGCGGGGAGGAATTCATCGTCGTGTGCGCCGATGTCGATCGCCGGGGCGCCCAGCGTATCGCCGAGAAGCTGCGGGAATGCGTCGAAAGCCACGATTTCGGCCCCTGCGGTACGGTTACCGCCAGCTTCGGCATCCATTGGGCTCACTCTGCCGAACCCGACTTTTCGCGGATGGTGTCCCTGGCCGACACGGCGCTCTATGCCGCCAAGGCAGGCGGGCGCAACTGCTGCCGCCTGCATCGGGCGGACATGTCCAAGGCCGCCT
>CBIHPL010000179.1:0-7146 GCA_966212005.1 uncultured Asticcacaulis sp. | reverse complement strand
TGGCGGCGCCGGGCACGACTCGCTGCTGGGCGGGGTGCGCTGGGATACGCTGACCGGTGCGTCGGGCAATGACACGATCAATGGCTGGGACGCCGACACAGGCCACCTGTACTGGTTTCGCGATTACAGCCCGGAGGAGGCGCCCTTCCTGGTCGCGGTCCTCGAAGGCGGGGCCACCGTGACGAAGGAAGACATCTTCTTTGTCGGTTAAGGGCCGCAGCCGGAGAACAGCCATGAAACGTCTTGTGTTCGTACTGACCGCGCTTGCGGCGATCATGGCGCCGGCCCTTGCATGGGCGGACAGCCAGTTCAGGCTGCTGGTGCTGGCCATGCCCAGCAAGTACCATTACGAATATATCCCTGTTGCGCGCGACAGCCTCGAGCGAATGGCGAAGCTGCATGAGTTCGAGCTGGTCTATGTCACCAAACCGGAGGCGCTCGACCAGGACCTGAAGGCTTATGCCGCCGTCATACTGCTCAATACGCCGGTCGAGGACCTGACGCCTGAACGCCGTACAGCGTTCGAAGCCTATATGGACGGAGGCGGCAATGCCGTCATCGTCCACCGCGCCGCCATCGCCCTGCCGGCCAATTCCTGGCCATGGTACGAAAAGCTGGTCGGCCGCACGGTCGGTGTTCACCCCATGGTCCAGACCGGCGTCGTGACCGTCGAGGACAAGGGCTTCCCGGCGACCTACGGGTTACCGGAGCGCTGGATCTGGAGCGACGAATTCTACACGACCACTAATCCGTATAATATGACGATCCATCCCGTGCTGAACGTCGACGAGACCAGCTACGATCCGACGAAGATCTGGCCTGGACAGGTTTCGAAACCGATGGGCAAGGATCACCCGATCGCCTGGTTCCACAGCTATGGCAAGAGCCGCGTCTTCGTTACGACGCTGGGGCATAATGGCGAAATGTACCGCGATCCGCAGTATCTCGGCCATCTGCTCGGCGGCATCTACTGGGCGGCGACAGGACTTGGGCAGCGTCATTAAGGAGGGATAAGGCCCGGCGCCGCATGCGTTTTCGAATGCCGGCCGTTTTCAAGACAATCGCATCCTTACGGCTGCCTGCGTAACCATTGGCGACAAGCTTCGCAGCGCATTGCGCCGTCCAGCCAGGGCCTGCAAAGCCTCACCTTTGTATGGCGTTGGCAATGACTACCAGACTGAATGAAGCGCGCGGCTGGATGCCGGAATTTTCAAAACCAGCCCCCAAGGCTGTGGATGTCAGGGCGATCGGCGGCGTCTTCGTTGCGCCCGCGGATTGCGCCGAAATCGACGGACCGCACTATTCGACACCGGCCGAACGCCTTGCCGACCTCGTTATCCACATTATCGGACTGGCCTTCGCCGTGATCGGCGGCGGCGCGGCTGTGGCGCTGGCGGTCAGTCACGGCGTCATCTCGTTAAGCGCCGCCATTGCCGTCTATGCATTGGGCCTCGTCGCCATGCTGTCCTTCTCGGCGGCGTATAATTTCGCTCATCCGCGCTGGCGGCCCTTTCTGTTCCGCCTCGACCATGCCGGCATCTTCCTGATGATCGCGGCCAGCTATACGCCGTTTACCACTCAGCTCCTGCACGGCGCATGGAGCTGGGGCATGACGACGGCCGTCTGGACCCTGGCCATCATCGGCGTGTTCATCAAGCTGTGCCTGCCGCGCCTGGGCGAGACCGTGTCGATGGCCTTTTACCTGATTATGGGCTGGCTGGTCGTCCTGGCCATCCAGCCGCTGGTCGAACGGGTGCCGCTGGTGCCCCTTCTGCTGTTGGCCGCCGGCGGTATTGTCTACTCCGTCGGCGCCGTTCTGTTCGTCATGAAGCGCTGCCGCTTCCGCCGGGCGATCTGGCACGGTCATGTCGTCGCCGGCGCCGCCACCCACTATGCCGCGATCATGATCGGCGTTGTCCTGGTGGGTGGCTGAGCGCGTCATGTGTCTGCTGTATCGAGCGGAAAGCCTTCGTCGATCCATCCGGTGATGCCGCCGGCCATGATCTTCACTGGCCGGTCCAGCTCCGCCAGGCGCAGGGCGCCTCTTGCCGCACCGTTGCAATGCGGTCCGGTGCAGTAGGTGACGAACAGGGTATCCTTCGGCCACTCCGCCATTTTCGACGCTATTATCTTGCCGTGCGGCAGGTTGATCGCACCCTTGATGTGGCCGCGGGCGAAAAGGGCCGGGCCGCGCACGTCGAGCAGGACGAAGTCGGCACCCTTGCCAAGCGCGTCATGCACATCCCAGCAATCGGTCTCAAAGGTGAATTCTGCGGCGAAGTGCTGGCGGGCAAGGTCGCTGGGAGCGGCCGGTACGGCGGTGACTGAGGTAGGCATGGCACATCCTGTTGTGAGTGGATGCGCGACCCTAATTCAAATCCGGTTTGGCGTGATTGACATATTCCGTAAATATTCCGCCAAACGTCGTATCAGTGGCGCAAGCCCGTGATCATCGGCTTATTGTCGGTGACGGTAACGTCGAAAGAGATGGTGCTGCCGGGCTTTACATCGTTCAACGACGACGGCTCGGCGACGGGAAACGTCATGGTCATGGCCGGCCAGCCGATCGAGGGTATGGGGTCGTGGGCGATGGTAATCGTGCCGGCCTTCAGGTTGACGGACTTGACGAAGCCTGTGCCGGTGCCGGACTTGATGACCGGCGCCGCGGCGGAAGACGCCTTCATTTCCATGTCTTTATGGGCCGGTGCCGGATTGCAGGCGGTCAGCATCGTGGCCAGCACGGCCAGTGACAGACAGTATCGCATGGTCATCTCCGTCAGTGATCGTCGCGCGGCTTTTCGAGGTCGCGCAGGTCGAGCCCGCGCGTCTCCTTGCCGTAACGGATGATCAGTGCCAGGGCCAGCGCGATCGGCGCCATGATCATCAGCGCCGCCGCACCCAGCGCCGGAACAAGCGCCGTGATGCTGAGCGACTGAGCCAGCACGCCGCCGGTCTTGGTGCAGGCCGCCACCCAGCCGGTCGCCCGGCCGCGCACCTTGAGCGGATAGCATTCGGACGTGTAGGGCAGCAGGATGGCCAGAAGGCTGTTCGAGCCGACGATCAGGAGCGCCACGGGAAAGACAGGGCTGCCGCCGAACATCTCCAGGCCCAGCACCCATGCCAACCCTGCCAAGGTTACGGTGATGGCGGCCGTCAGCGCCCACTTGGTGCTCCAGCGGCTATAAAGAAAGGCGCACAGGAAGACCGTCGGAAAAGCGATCAGGGCAGAACTGGCGAGAAGCTTGGACGACGTGCCCATGTCGTAGCCGCGTTCGACCAGGTCGGCCGGCAGCCACAGCAGCAGGCCGAAATTGATCAGGCCCCAGGAGATGGCCGCAATGCTGAGCGCCGCCGTCTCACCGATCAGGCCGGGCGTCCACAGCTTTGGTTGCGGCCCGTCGTGGTGACCGTGCGCGAATGTGTCGGCTTCGTCCTCTTCGCCTTCGGCAAGCGTATGACTCTTGGTGCCGAAGCGCGCCCTGATCGTGTACGCTTCCTCGCGGCGTCCGCGCGAGAGAAGGAATTTGGCCGATTCGGGGATCAGCCCGCCCATGAAGACCAGCAGCAGGCCTGTAGGCAGGTTGAGCAACCACAGGATGCGCCAGCTCCAGTCGGGCACCAGCAGGGCCGAAAAACCGCTGGCCGCAAAGTAACCACCGACCCCGCCCAGACCGCCGACCAGCACCAGCGCCCAGCCGCGGTGCTTCGACGGCATGGTCTCAGCCAGCAGGGCGTAGGTCACGGGCAGCATGCCGCCGGCGCCGGCGCCCATCAGGAAGCACATGGCGATGTTCCAGCCGAGTGACGGCATGGCGCCGCAGATCGAGGTGCCGACGAAGACGACGGCGGACAACAGGATCGATGCCTTGCGGCCATAGATGTCGGCGATAATGCCCCACAGGATCGAGCCTGTGACGGTGCCGACCAGGGCGAAGAAGGGCACCAGCGACGCTTGGGATTTCGGCACGCCGTATTCATGCGTCATGCCCGGCATGACGAAGCCGAGCGCCGCCGGCTTCATGACGTCGATGACGAGGGCGATCGTCAGGACCACCATCAGCCCCCAGTGGGCGGGGCTCAGAGGCGCGTCCTCGGGCGCATGGACAGAGATCCGCGACGCGGCTTCCATCTGGTCGCCGACCTTCCTCGGCAGCAGGCCGTAGGCGGCGACACCGATGCCGGCGACAATCAGGAACATGCCGAGGATCATGTCCCAGCCCATGGCCATGCCGGCAAGGTGGAAGCCGTTGCCATGGCCCATCCAGAACATCGGAATATGCATCAGGACGCCGATGGTCACGGCGGTGCAGCCGAGCGCGAATGCCCATACCCCCCGGCGATCGAGAAAAACCTTAGCGTCCATGATTGCCTGCCCCGTTTGTTATCGGCGCAAGGCTAACGGCAAAATTTCAAAAATAAAGCTTAATTATCAATAGTCTTGTCGAAATGAAGCCATCCGTATTGTTACTACGTAGTAACAATACGTGGTTTTTGGGCTCTGGACGGGTGACGTGCGGCTTTATATTACCAGTGGCGGGAAGGGGTGGCGCAGGTCAGGGTTGAAAGCCATTGCGCCGCATCCCGACCGATCGGCCTTCCTATCCGCGCCCGCGGATGATATGTGTTTATGGGTGAGAGCCCCTCAGCCCCGACGGGCCGGCGAGGGCCGCGCGTCTCAGTTCTACCGGCCGCTCATCTTCCGGGCGAGTAGCGTTGCTTTGAATCGATAAGCCTACTGTCTAGTCGTCGAATACAGGTAGCCGGCAGCCGCGTATATCGCGCCGCGCCGCGTCCGCAGTTTTTTGCGTCCTATCCTCACAAAACACATTCTTGAAGGGATTACCCATGGCTGTAATTACGGGAACCAGCGCCCCTGAAAAGCTCATCGGCACGGGTGGCGCCGATCACATATCCGGCCTGGATGGCAAGGACGAAATCCTGGCCGGAGCGGGCGACGACACGATCACCGGCGGGCTAGGCAACGATGTCATAGACGGCGGCGACGGGACAGACACCGCCGTCTATGCCGGCAATGTCTGGGAATACACGGTCATCCAGGACTGGCAGGGCAACTATTATGTGTCCACGGGCGACCCGGGACTCGTTTCCGGCCCTAACACCAACCCCGATCTGGGCGAGGGTACCGACCGGCTGATCAATGTCGAAAAGGTCAGCTTCAATGGCGTCGTCTACAATGTCGATGCGCTTGTGCAGAGCTCCAAGCAATACGGTGAGGCGACCGACGACTATATCGCGGCTCCCATGCGCTTTTCCGAAGCGGTTCTGCTAGGCCTTGGCGGCAATGACACCCTGGTCGGCCGCGCCAACTCGCAGGACTGGCTCTATGGTGGTGACGGCAACGACAGCCTGCTCGGCAATGGTGGCGGCGTGGTCGGCAACGGCGGTCCCGATATACTGGACGGAGGCGCGGGCGCCGACTACATGGAAGGCGGTGAAGGCGTCACGCATTTCTACGTCGACAATGCCGGCGACGTCGTGGTCGATACGGGCTCGGCGCCGGTCGGCAACATCCACAACAAGAAGTCGGACATTATCTACGCCACCGTGTCCTATGATGCGGTCGCCAATGTCGAAGTGCTCGATTTTATCGGCACGGCCGACGTCAACAGCACGGGTAATGCCGAAGCCAACACCATCAAGGGCAATATCGGTGACAATTCCATCAGCGGCGCAGGCGGCGACGATACGTTGCGCGGCCGTGAAGGTGACGACACGATCATGGGCGGCGACGACAACGACCATATCGAAGGCAACGAAGGCAACGACAGCCTGGAAGGCGGGGCCGGCGATGACGCGCTCTATGCTGGCGCGGGTGTGGATACGCTGATCGGCGGTGACGGCAATGACAGCTATCATGACTTCGGGGCAGGTGACACGATTGTCGAGCTGGCAGGCGGCGGGACCGACACGGTCTGGTTCAATGGCAGCTACGATCTGGGCGCAAACATTGAAAACGCCAACGTCAACGGTTCAAGTCACGGCAACGCACTGGACAACGTCATTACCGACAGTTCGGGCTCGGGTACGTTGTGGGGCATGGACGGCAACGACTGGCTGGACGGCAAGGGCACGCTTTACGGCGGCAATGGCAATGACCGGCTGATCGGGGGCGCCCGTATGGAAGGCGGCGCCGGCAACGATATTTACATTGTCTATGACGGCGCCGAGGTGGTGGTCGATACCGCGGGCCGCGATCAGGTAAAATCCTACGTCAGTTACACCCTGGGCGCCGATCTCGACGATCTGGCCCTGCTGAATCCCCAGGATGCCCCTCCGCTCGATCTGAACGGCACAGGCAACGCCCTGAACAACGACCTGATCGGCAACAAAGGCAACAACCAGCTTTGGGGTGGTGACGGCAATGACCGGCTCTACGGCATGGAGGGCAATGACACGCTGACGGGCGGGGCCGGCAACGACACTCTGGAAGGCCTCTACGGGCTGGACGACTACGTCTTTTCGGCGGCGGCGGTCAACGGCCGCGACACGGTCGTGGGCTTCGGCACCGGTCTGGACCGGCTGGTGTTTACAGGCGCGGATTACGGTTTCGCGTCGGGGCATGTGCTGACAGCGGCGGAGTTTACCGTGGGGTCCGCAGCCCTTGGCGCCAACGCCCAGTTTATCTGGAACGACGTCACCAGCCGTCTCTACTGGGATGCCGACGGGACCGGGGCGGGCGCAGCCATCGAACTGGCCCTCATCGGAAACGGCGCCGTGGTGACGAAGGACGACCTGTATTTCATTTAAGCAAGCGCGGGGCCTGCGGGCCCCGCAAATTGCGGGTTCTCCGGTGGGTTGAACCGTATTGAACTATTGCGACCTGTCTTGCCCTTTGGAACTGTGGGTATAGGTTACCGGATGCAGCCCGTGCAGATGTCGTGCGGACTTTTTATTTATAAGCATTTCATACACGTTGGATCACACACCCGGAGGGGGCACAGATGGCTGACACCTATACCGCAGGGGCGGAAGTCCTGGTCAACACCGTGACCGCGAACAACCAGAATACGTCGAGCGTCACCGGTCTTGCCAACGGCGGCTTCGTCGTTACCTGGCAGGATGCCAGCGCTGCGGCGGGTGGGATCGATGAATACAATATCAAGGCGCAGGTCTTCGATGCCACAG
>CBIHPL010000178.1:0-7211 GCA_966212005.1 uncultured Asticcacaulis sp. | reverse complement strand
CCGCGGTGTCGCCGTCGCGATAGATCTGCGCCGTGTAGCTCTTGGCCGGATCGAGGAAGCTTAGCGGCACATCCACGCTCCGCCACTGGTCGTCGCTGATCCCGCCGAGATACCAGTCCTCTGAATTGCGGTCTTTGCGCGCGATCACGGCATAGTCGCCGACTTCGCCGGCCACCATGCTGCTTTCGCTCCAGTCGACCGGCACGTCCTTGATGAACTGAAAGGGCTTCGGATACCTGGCGTAGTTTTCGGGCAGGTCGGCCGCCATCTGGATCGGCGAATAGAGCACGACATACAGCGCCAGTTGCTTGGCCTGGGTTGACAACAGTTCGCGCTTATTGCCCTCGAGACTCAGCACACCCGGCGTAAAGTCCATCGGACCCGACAGCATGCGGGTGAAGACCAGGTTGGCCTCGTGTTCGGGCGGGTTCACCGGCGTGCCCCAGGCGTTATATTCCTGGCCGCGCGCGCCTTCGCGAGACACCCAGTTGGGATAGGTGCGGCGCAGGCCGGTGTCCTTGATCGGCTCGTGGCTGTTGATGGCGATCCGGTACTTTGCCGCCGTCTCGAGCACTTTCGTATAGTGACGCGAACCCTCCTGGCTGTCGGTAAAACCGTAGTGTGTCCCGCCACCCGGCGTTGGGAACTGGGCCGCGCCACCGTCGGTGACATAGCCGGTCTTGACGCTGTCGACGCCGTTGGCCGCGTAGAGTTTGAATGCCTCATCCATCTGCGACTCATAGAGGGCGATATTGCCGCCGGTCTCGTGATGGCCGATCAGGTGCACGCCCTTTTTCAATCCATAGACGGAAGCTGCCTTCAGGTCGAAATCAGGGTACGATTCGACGAAGGAAAAGTCCTTGCCTGAGCCATACCACTGGCCGTCCCACCCCTTGTTCCAGCCTTCGACCAGCACGCCGCGGAAACCGTTCTTGGTCGCAAAATCGATATAGGCCTTGGTATTGGCGGTGGTGGCGCCGTGCTTGGGGCCTTGCGCCCAGGTCGATTTCTCCAGATGCATCTCCCACCAGATGCCGACATATTTCGACGGCTTGAACCACGACACATCGCCCAGCTTATTGGGCTCATTGAGGTTCAGGATCAGGTCGGAATTGTACAGCGCCGGCGCATTGTCGGTGATGACCAGCGTCCGCCATGGCGACGGGAAGGGCGCCACGCGCTCGACGCTGGGGCCCGTTGACGACGGCGCCAGGTGCGCCTTCAACGTCTGACCTTCGGTCCGGCGCAGCCACATCGAAGCGAAGTCGGTCAGGGCCGCCTCGTGAAAAGCAATATAGACGCCCTTGTCGGTTTTCACCGTCAGCGGCGTATTGGCCTGGCCGACCTCGCGCAGCGGCGTCTGGTTATACGGATATTCGAGATTGTTCCATTCGCCGCCCAGGTTCCACCATGCGGTCGCGTTGTCGGCGACGGTAAACTCGGTCTGCTCGTCGACAATACGTACGTCCTTCAACTGTGCCTGTTCCGGGAACTCGTAGCGGAAGCCGACGCCATCTTCGAACAGGCGGAAGACGACCGTCATGCGGCGGTTGTCATAGGCCTTTTGCACGACATTGACGCGCAGTTCGTTATAGCGATTGCGCACATAGCGGCGCTCACCCCACGGCTGCTCCCAGGTGTCGTCGTGCGACGATATCTGCTGGCTTTCCAGCGCGAACTGGCCGTCGAGTTTCGGACTGTCCGCCAGGATGAAACCGAGACGCGACGGGGTAATGACCGGCTGTCCCTTACGCGCGATGCCGTAGGACAGCTTGCCCTCGACATTGACATAGACCTTTACACTTAAGGTGTTGTCCGGAGACGCTGCCTGCGCGATCACATCATCGGCCACGGCGGGAGAGACCAGGCAGGCCATCAGCAGAGCGGTCGTAACGGACAGAAAACGGGTGTGGGAAGACAAACGCATGTGGCCAGGGCCCCCTGTGTGGCGCCGCTTTGGGCGGTCGGGATGTAGGTTATGAATTATCTGTACAGTGTTAGCGTTGTCAGAAAAACCCTGAACTTCAGTATGTATACGTATTCAAATATCCATGCATAGTTTGCATACGTATTCAGTGTTGCGTGCGAAGTTTATGGCGCGTAGCTATAGTGCGTGATTTGAATGTCCGCCTCCTGCTTCGTGACGGGCAGAGGCGGCATTCCGGTGAAGGGCGACCGTCAAATTGGTCTTCACTGCCCATGATTCCGGCTGGTTGACGCAGCCGGGATGCCTGAATTACAAGCCCTGGCTTTGTAATTTGTTCTTCCCAACACACTTTTACTCCCCTTGCTTTCGAGCGAGGGGATTTCTTTTTGCGATGCAAGATAATCTATGAATACGTATGCAAAAATCTCTCATTACTTTGTTTTCGGAGTGGCGATGGTAAGGTGAAGCGACAAGAATATAGAGCAGCAGGGAAGGGCATGTCTCTCGACGCATTGCCTCATATTGCCATTCACCACGCGGTGGATGCAGCCGCATTCCATGACATCATGGACGCCGAACAGCCGGCCGTCATCAGGGGGCTGATCGACCACTGGCCGGCGCGGGCGGCGGGACGGGAAGCCGCAAAGCTCATCGCCTACCTGAAAGCCATGGATCGCGGTGCGCCTGCACCCGTCATGGAGGCACCGTCTTCAACCCGGGGCCACTACACCTATGCGCCGGGTCTCGACGAATTCACCTTCTCGAAACGCCAGGGCGGGATCAGCGATACGCTCGATCGCATCGCCTCGGTGATGGGGCAGGCGGAAGCGCCGTTTATCGCCATCCAGATGCTGCCGCTCGACAGCCACCTGCCCGACTTCGTGCGCGCCAACACAGCGCCGCTTCTGCCGCCGCAAATACCGCCGCGCCTGTGGATCGGCGGGCCGCTCAAGACCCAGACCCACAATGACCGCGACCATAATCTGGCCTGCGTCATCGCAGGTAAGCGACGGTTTATTCTGTTTCCGCCCGAGCAGGTCGCGAACCTCTATGTCGGGCCGCTGGAAGCGCCGCCGCCTCTGTCGCTGGTCGATCCGGAAGCCCCGGATTTCCACCGCTTTCCCCGTTTTCGTGCGGCGCTTGCCGCCGCATCGGTGGCGTTTCTCGAGCCCGGCGATTGCCTGTTCATGCCGAAATACTGGTGGCATCACGTCACCTCGCTTTCGCCGTTCAATGCCATGGTCAACTATTGGTGGGGCGATACCGCCACGGGGCTTGAGCGGGCCAGCGATGCGTTCCTGACGGCGCTTCTGGCCTTCAAGGACCTGCCACCGGGCCAGCGCCGCTACTGGCAGGCCATGTTCGACGCCCATGTTTTCGGCGACGGCTCGGCCGCCGAACATATCCCGCTGGACCGGCGCGGTGTGCTCGGGCCCATGCCGCAAGGCTTACGCGCACGCCTCAAACAGGAACTGAAGATGGCCTATCTCAGGGGCGGATAATGCGGTTTCATTTGCATTCCGATATCCGTTTCGAGCTGCGCCACATTGGCGCGGAGAAACAGTCGCTGGTCGTCGTCGACAATGTCCTGGCAGAGCCGCAAAACCTGATCGATGCCGCGTGTGCTGCGGACTTCTATGTGCCGGAACATACCCGCTATCCCGGCCTCAATGCCCGCTTGCCTGAGGATTATTATGGCCTGATCGTGGGTGCCCTGCGCGGTCCGATGCAGGCGGCGTTCGGTCTCTCAACGTCGTCGTACCTCGACTATTTCGGTTACTTCGGACTGGTGACCGTCGCGCCCGAAGACGCCGATCCGATCCAGACCATCCCGCACCATGACGGGTCCGATCCGAACCAACTGGCGATGGTCCATTATCTCAGCCGCGACGCGTTTGGCGGCACCGGTTTTTTCCGTCACAAGGCCACCGGCTTCGAAGCCATCGGCCCCGCCCGCCGCGATCGCTACGTCGAGGTAGCCAAGGACGAACTCGAAGCTGGGCAGGGCATGGCGAGCTTTGAGCGCATCGCCGAAGCCGAACCTGTTTTCAACCGGCTGATCGTCTATCGCGGCCATGTGCTGCATTCCGTCTTGCCGGTTTCTGCCCCCTTGAGCTGCGATCCTGCCAGGGGACGTCTGACCGCCAACGGATTTGTGCGGCCGCGTCTTAACCCGCGTTCGTCCTGAGCCGTTCGATGCACGCCGCTTCCAGCGCGGCATGGGCAGGCGCCGCAACCGCATCGACGGCATTGACGGCGTCGATGAAGGCGGGATCGCTCGAATAGGCGGAGGCGGTCATGTCGCGGAAGGCGGCCGCGCGCTTCTGCCATTCGACCATGGGCGGAACCTTGTCGGCTGCCTGCTGCGCCTTGCCGATTCTCAGCATGTCCAGAAGCGTGTAATG
Organism: uncultured Asticcacaulis sp.; assembly: GCA_966212005.1. Classification (GTDB taxonomy): domain Bacteria; phylum Pseudomonadota; class Alphaproteobacteria; order Caulobacterales; family Caulobacteraceae; genus Asticcacaulis. Next base: position 2,879 of record CBIHPL010000178.1, on the reverse strand, counting down.
GGTCTCCACCGCGCAGGCGTCGGCCTCTTCGCGCGTCCCGGCTGCCGGAAGCTGACCGGCATTCAGGGCGTTCAGGTCGATATCGACCGGCGCGGCGCTGACCAAGGTGACAAGCAGGGCGGTAGTTGCGAGCATGATATCCCCCGAAGTACACACTGCGTACCACGATTTGGGACGCTGCGTAAACGTGCCGTGTGGCGGTCACAAATACCAGGGATTATGTCAGACATTTAACGTGCATTCGGCGCGGAACGCCTTATGTGTGCCATGCCTGGTTGATCGAACAGGTTCAGGCCGGACAGGGGGACGATATGGCGCAAGTGCTTTTAAAAAATGGGATTCTTGCAGCGGTGGCTGCGGTAACGGCAGCGACGGTTCCGATCGTTGCAATGGCGCAGGCCGCGGCGGAAAAGCCTAAGGACGCGCAGAAGGCGGCGGCAAAGGACAAACCGGCGGACGGCATCGGCGACCCGGTTACCATCACCTCAAAGAAAGCCGATACGGCCGGCAAGGAGGTTTACGACGTCACGAAAAATGCGGACGCCGCGACCGGGACCGCTACCGACGCCCTCAATAAGGTGCCGGGGGTCAATGTGGACAATGACGGCAATGTCAGCGTGCGCGGACAGGCGGCGCGCGTCATGCTCAATGGCCGCCCGTCGCTGATGTTTTCCGGCGACAATCGCGGCGTGGCTCTGCGTTCGATGCCGTCAGCCTATATCTCGTCGATCGAGGTCATTTCCAATCCAGGCTCGCAATACTCGTCGGATAGCTCCGGCCCCATCGTCAATATCGTCACCAAGCGCAATATGCCGCCCGGCATGTTCGGCAGTTTGACGGCTCAGGCGGCGTCGACCGGCGGAGGCATGGCCTTCGCCTTCGGCAGCTTCAACAAGGACAAGTTGACCATCACGGCTTCGGCCTCGCTGATGGACAATCATTACGACGTGACGTTCCGGGGCACGACCGACGCTTTCAATACGTCGGGCGTCAAGACGCGCTCCTCGCTGTTCACCGGCACCTCTGCTTCAACCTATTCAGGGCCGTCGCTGATGGCCCAGGCGCAGTACGACCTGGATGACAACGACGTCCTGACCGGATCGCTCAATGTCCGCCAGGGCAAGTCGGAGAACAGTTCGCTCAACGAAGCCTCGCAACTGGGGGGGGGCGGTGCCGCGACCGACCTGTTCACCGGCCGCGGCGTCGGCGTCTATGACAACGGCCAGACGACCGCCAGCCTGGGTTATGTGCATTACGGCGAAAAGCCGGATCAGTCGTTCAAGCTGGATCTGAACGTGTCATCCAATACTTCGGATACCGACTCCCGCAATGCATCGACCTATACGCTGTCGGCGGTTCCGGCCAATGCCGGCACGCGCTATGACCGCAGGGAAGGCGACACCGAAACGCAGTCCGCCATACTCCAGGCCGATTACAACACGACCTTCGGCCGCGTTCAGGTTTCGACGGGCGCACAGGTGAGCGTCGAAGACAACCGCGCCGTCAACTTCTCCTACGGACCGGGCGCGGATCCGAACGCCCTCAGCCTGCAGAACCTGCTCAGCAGCGACTTCCGCTACGACCAGACGGTCAGCGCGGTTTACGGCACCGTGCAAAAGGAATTCGGCCCGAAATGGACTGTTCTGGCCGGCCTGCGGGCCGAAGCACTGGAGCTGAAAACCGAGGAGACCTACAATGCCAGCACGGCGCACATCGACTATGTGCGGCTGAATCCCAGCCTGTTCGCCACCTACGCCTTGTCGAAGGAAAAGAAACTGCGCTTCAGCTATACGCACAAGCAGCAGCGTCCTGCCGCCACCGATCTCAATCCCGGTCTGATCTACCGCTCGCTGAATTCCGTCACCGTCGGCAACTAAGACCTTAAGCCGCAGGAAAGCGACAATATCGAAGTCTCTTACGAGGTCACAGGCAAGACCGGCAACTATGCGCTGCGCGGGTTTTACCGCTATGACGACGACACCATCGTGTCCTCCAGCCGCATCATTCCCGACCCGCTCAACCTCGGCAACCTGGTTACCGAAACCTCGCGGCTGAACTTCGGGCACCAGACCAACAGCGGCGTGACGCTGAGCTGGTCGAAACGCTGGGACAAAAAGCTGAACATCAATGTCGACCTGACCGTGACCATGGTCGAGCTGCTGAGCCCGCACTTCGCGGAAGCGCAGACCGCCACCGTCCCCAGTGGCAGCATATCGGCCAACTACACCTTCAATGATACCAGCCAGCTGTCGGTCAACTACCGCCTGATCGGCCAGAAGTTCACCGGCCAGGGCTATACGGAAAGCTATGCGCAAGGGGCAGTCAACTATCGTCGCAACCTGACCAAGAAGCTGGCCCTGACCGTGACGGTCCAGGACCCGCTGCGCACGACGCGGATGGTAACGGTGACGGACACGCCGCTGGTCAAGAGCCGCTTTATCAACGATCGCAATTCACCGACCGTCATGATCGGCCTCAGCCGCAGCATCGGCGGACCGAAGGCGCCAGCCAAATAGTAGAGGTGCGGTGGATTTTTTCCACCGCACCCCGTCCCCCCTCATCGCACATACATGCCCCGTACCGTCCTGTGAAAGACCGGCGGGTGGAGCGGCACGCCGTGCGATGCCGTATTGTCGTGAAAGCGGAGCGGGCGGTAGTGACCTTGCGGCCGGGGAGGCTTGTGAACCGGGTTGGAACGGCCACAAATCACCACGACGTACGGTCACCGCCGCCAGCACCTTGTGAAAATTGCCTGCATAAAATCTTCACGGGCCAATATGATGCCCGCGTCCATTGTCAGCCTTGCTGCACTGCATTCAATGAATAGGGCGCAAAGGTATTGCGCCCTATGCAACAGCCCCTGTTATGTTAAGCTGACG
>CBIHPL010000177.1:0-7225 GCA_966212005.1 uncultured Asticcacaulis sp. | reverse complement strand
TGCGGTCGCACTCTCTTCCAGAGAGTGCGCTGTTGACAAATTTTCACAGGTGAAGAAAGTTTTGCCAGTAATCGGCGGATATTGGAACGGAACCCAGTGAATCAAACCAAGGCTTTCCCGGAAGGCACGGCGCCCGCTCCGGGCATTGCGGGTGCGGTTTCGACCATCAATGACGTGGCGCGTCTGGCGGGTGTCTCGATCAAAACCGTTTCGCGCGTCATGAACGATGAACCGAATGTGCGCGAGGAAACGCGTGCCAAGGTCAAGCAGGCCGCCGACGTCCTGCATTATCGCCCGAACCTGCTGGCCCGCTCCCTGGCCGGGTCGCGCAGCTTCCTGTTGGGGCTGCTCTATCACAACCCGGTGCCGACCTATATCATGCAAATGCACCAGGGCGTTGTTAAGCGTTGCCGGGAAAGCAACTACCATTTGCTGGCCGAACCGCAGGACCTCACCGGGGGCGCGGTCGAAAAGTCGATCGCGAACCTGCTGTCCACGATCCGTCTGGACGGCGTCATCCTGACCCCGCCGTTGTGCGATATGGCGGTCGTGCTGCAGACCGTCGAAGCGGCCAATGTGCCCTATGTCCGCATCGCCCCGTTTCTTTATCCGGGCCGCACCGCGACGGTGCGCATGGACGAGGCGCGCGCCGCCTATGAAATGGCGCAGTATCTGATCAATATGGGGCACCGTGATATCGGTTTCGTCATGGGGCACCCGGAGCACGGCGGAACGCATCTGCGCTATAAGGGCTTTATGAGCGCCATGCGCGATGCTGGCATCGAGCCCCGGCCCGACTGGATCAAGCAGGGCTATTTCAGTTTCGAGTCGGGCGTCGATGTCGGCAATGCCTTCTTCGCCGAAGGGCAAGCCCGCCCGACGGCCATCTTTTCGTCGAACGACGATATGGCTTTCGGCATAATGAGCGTCGCACAGAGGCTGGGCATCCGCATCCCTGACGACCTGTCGATTGTCGGTTTCGACGACACGCCGGGTTGCGAGCTGATCTGGCCGCATCTGACGACGATCCGCCAGCCGGTGACTGACATGGCCTTTGCCGCAGCGGATATCCTTCTGGAGCGCAACAATGTGGACGGTGACTCGCAGCCGTTCAGCAGCATTGTCCGCGAGCTGCCGTTTACGTTGATCGAGCGAGAGTCGGTCCGGAAGCTTTAACCGGCCGGTGAACTTTTAAAATTCTCCGAACCGCTTGCGGCGAGGCAAGGGCGCCCGCCCGCCGCGCACAATTGCGCGTAAGCCTCGCGGCGTCTGAGCTGTTTCCACTTTCCGAGCCGCTTGCGGCGAGGCAAGGGCGCCCGCCCGCCGCGCACGATTGCGCGTAAGCCTCGCGGCGTCTGAGCGATATTAAGCCAAAAAAAACCCCGATGAACCGGAGTTCATCGGGGTTAAAGGCCAGTGCCTTCCAAATAATGCCACATTTAAGAAGGCGCTTTAAAACCGCACGCTGTCCGGCATGAAAAAGGGAAAGAGCCAGACACCGCCGTTTTAAAGAGGAACCTCACGTCGTCAAAAATGGACGCCGGGAGGAAACAGGGTGCATTTCATATATTGATATCTGACAACGCTGTCAAATAAATAATGAAATCAAAAATATTTTTCTTCGCGCAAATGGCCTCGTCCGTTGTTTTATAAGGATATGGCAAAAGCAACCGACTTGACGGCGGTTGATAGCGCTGTCAATAATCCGCGCGGGAAAACCGGAGCCATAAATCATCCGGGAACAGGTACGAGACGGCGGAAGTACGGGTGTTGACCTGACACTTTCGACTGTTGTCAACTGAACAATAACACTGGATTACAGCGGCAGGAGTATTATGTCCCTCACACGTCACGCCTTCGGGCACGCCACCGCGCCCGGATCGCGCGCTTTTCAGTCGCGCACCTTGAAGACGACGTTGAAGTCGGGGCTGGGCATAGCGCTTGTTCTGGCGCTCGGCATGGCTGGCGCCGCCGAAGCGAAGAAGGCCAGGAAGGTGGCCGCGAAGGCCCCCGCCACCGAAGAGATCATCAAGGTCGATCCGGCGTGGCCGGCCGTGCCGGACGCAGGCCTGATCGATCCGAAGACGGAAAAGCGCATCACTGACATCATGGCGCAGATGACGCTTGAAGAGAAGGTCGGCCAGACCATCCAGGCCGACATCAATTTCATCAAGCCGGAGGAACTGAAGGAATATCCGCTGGGCTCGATCCTGGCCGGCGGCAATTCCTCGCCGAAGCAGAACGAACGCGCCACGCCGGAAGAATGGCTGCAGCTGGCTGACGACTACTGGCGCGCCAATGACGCCCGCAAGACCAAGGTGCGCATTCCGCTTCTGTTCGGCATCGACGCCGTCCACGGTCACGCCAACATGGTCGGCGCCATCGTCTTCCCGCACAATGTCGGCCTGGGCGCCGCGCACAATCCGGACCTGATCGAGAAGATCGGTGAGGTTACCGCCAAGGAAATGTCGCTGGCCGGTGTCGACTGGACCTTCGCACCGACTGTCGCCGTGCCGCGCGACAAGCGCTGGGGCCGCTCCTATGAGGGCTATTCGGAAAATCCGGCCGACGTCGCCGCCTATTCCGGTCGCATGGTCGAGGGACTTCAGGGCGATGACGGCGGAAGAACCGGCATCAAGCCGGGTCACATCATGTCGACCGCCAAGCACTACCTCGGCGACGGCGGCACCAAGGACGGCAAGGACCAGGGCGACGCGGTTATTAGCGAAGCCGATCTGGTCAATATCCACAATGCCGGCTATCCGCCGGCCATAAAGGCCGGCGCGCTGTCGGTCATGGTCTCCTTCTCGTCGTGGAACGGCCAGAAGCTGACGGGCTCGAAGCACATCATCACCGGCGCCCTCAAGCAGCGCATGGGCTTTGACGGGTTCGCGGTCACCGACTGGAACGCGCAGGGCCAGGTGCCGGGCTGCACCAACGAAAGCTGCCCGATCGCCATGAATGCCGGCGTCGACATGTTCATGGCGCCCGACAGCTGGAAAGGCTTGTACAAGAACACGCTGGCCCAGGTGAAGGACGGCACCATCCCCATGGCCCGCCTCGACGACGCCGTGCGCCGCATCCTGCGCGCCAAGATCAAGGGCGGTCTGTTCGACCTGGCTGCGCCGAAGGACCGTCCGCTGGCCGGCAAGTGGGACCAGCTGGGTTCGGCCGACAGCCGCGCCGTGGCACGCCAGGCCGTGCGGGAATCGCTGGTCCTGATCAAGAACCAGGGCGGCGTCCTGCCGCTGAAGGCCAATGCCCGCATCCTGGTCACCGGTGACGGCGCCGACAATATCGGCAAGCAGTCCGGGGGATGGACCATTACCTGGCAGGGCACCGGCAACGCCAATTCGGACTTCCCGAACGGCCAGTCGATCTATGGCGGCATTGCCGACGCCGTGAAAGCGGCCGGCGGAACAGCCTCGCTCAGCGTCGGCGGCGTCTACAAGGAAAAGCCGGACGTGGCCATCGTCGTCATCGGCGAAGATCCCTATGCCGAATTCCAGGGCGACCGCGCCAATCTGGCCTACAAGAACGGCGACACCAGCGAGCTTGACATGATCAAGAAGCTGAAGTCCGAAGGCATCAAGGTCGTGACGGTCTTCCTGTCGGGCCGCCCGCTGTGGACCAACCCGTACATCAATGCGTCCGATGCCTTTGTCGAAGCCTTCCTGCCGGGTTCGGAAGGCGGCGGCGTGGCCGACGTGCTGATCGGCGACGTCAACAAGCAGCCGCGCCACGACTTCAAGGGCAAGCTGACCTTCTCGTGGCCCAAGAAGGCCAACCAGGGCCCGCTCAATGTCGGCATGCCAGGCTATGATCCGCAATTCGCCTACGGCTACGGCCTGACCTATAAGGACAAGGGCGATGTCGCGCCGCTGTCCGAAGAGTCGGGTCTCGGCAACGAAGCCGTCGTCAATGTCGACACCTACTTTGCTGCCGGCCGCGTCAAGGCGCCGTGGAAACTGCAACTGGCGGACATGAACGGTATCGCCGAGGGCGACCTCGCCACATTCTCCAGCCCGGGCGGCATGGTGACGCAAACGGCGGTCGATGCCAACAACCAGCAGGAGGCCGGCCGTTCGCTGGTCTTCAAGGGCAGAGGCCTTGCCGCCATCGTCGGTGAACCGGTGAACCTCAGCCGTCAAACCACCGGCAAGATGACGGTCGGTATCCGTTACCGTCTCGATGCGCCCGTCCAGGGGCCGGTCATCATGGCCATGGGCCACAGCCTGAACGTCCTGCAGACGGTCGACATCTCCAAATCCCTGACCGCGCCGGTCGGCGAATGGAAGACGCTGAAGATCACGCTCGACTGCTTCGTCGCCGCCGGCCAGGACATGAATGCCGTGTCTATCCCGTTCGCCATTGGTTCGGAAAAGCCGCTGTCGATCAGCTATTCCAGCATCAAGCTGGAATCGGACGAAGGCGACGCGACCTGCCCGGCGAAGTAAGTTAAGTCTATCCAGAGACTTGATCCCCCGTCCTGATCCGTCAGGGCGGGGATTTTTTTGTCCGAAGGTTGGAGGTAACTTTCCTTCCCCGTTCACGGGAAGGAAATGTTTGAGAGCGCTATCGATAACATCGCTATCCCTGGATTGATTCTGCTGTTAGCCTGTGGTTAAGTCATCTTAATTGTATGATATATCGGTCCGCAAAAGAGACCGGGGGAATGGGAATATGCCTGATTTAAAACAATACCTGCCGTCGCAGAGCTTCCTGTCGAGCATCGACATCTGGATCGTGCTCTTCTATGCCGTCTCCATCTTCATCCTGGCCCAGGTCGTCTCGCGCCGCAAAGCCGGCGAGGAAAAGTCGTCCAAGGGCTACTTCCTTGCCAACAACCAGTTGCCGTGGTGGGCGATCGGCGCGTCGCTGATTGCCGCCAATATCTCGGCCGAACAGATCGTCGGCATGTCGGGATCGGGCTACAAGATCGGTCTGGCCATCGCCTCGTATGAGTGGATGGCGGCGATCACCCTGATCATCGTCGGCAAGTATTTCCTGCCGGTCTTCCTGCGCAACGGCGTCATGACCATGCCGGGCTTCCTGGAGCAGCGCTTCGGACCCAGCGTAAAATACCTGATGGCGGTCTTCTGGCTGATCCTCTACGTCTTCGTCAACCTGACCTCGATCCTGTGGCTGGGCGCGACGGCGGTCGTTACCGTGACCGGCCTCGATCCGTTCTGGGTGCTGGCGGGTCTGGGCGTCTTCGCCCTGCTGTATCAGCTCACCGGCGGCCTCAAGGCCGTGGCGATGACCGATATCGTCCAGGTGACCCTGCTGGTGCTGGGGGGCCTGATCATCACCGGCCTGACCCTGACCAAGATCGGTGGATCGCAGGATGTGACGGGCTTCATAAACGGCTTCAACATGCTGCACACAAAGTTCCCGGAGCATTTCAAGATGATCCTGGACGAGGCGTCGCCGCATTATAAGGAACTGCCGGGCCTGGCGGTCATCCTGGGCGGCATGTGGATCATGAACATTTCCTACTGGGGTTTCAACCAGTACATCATCCAGCGCGCCCTGGCCGCCAAGGACCTGCCCGAAGCGCAGAAGGGCATCGCCTTTGCCGCCTATCTGAAGCTTCTGATGCCGCTGATCGTCGTCGTTCCTGGCCTGGCCGCGCTGGTGCTGGCTCCCGACCTGGCCCGCCCGGACCAGGCCTATCCCAGCATGATGACGCTTTTGCCGTCGGGCCTGCTGGGTCTTGTCTTCGTCGCCCTGACCTTCGCGGTCATCGCGTCGACGGCGTCCAAGATCAACTCGATCGCCACCATCTTCACGCTCGATATCGTAGCGCCCCTGAAGCGGGACATTCCGGACACAAAGCTGGTGACCATCGGCCAGGTCGCGGCCCTGGTCTCGGTCATCATCGCCATCTTCACGGCCAAGCCGCTGCTGGGGCAGTGGGACCAGGCCTTCCAGTACATCCAGAACTTCACCGGCTACTTCACCCCTGGCATCGTGGTGATCTTCGCGCTCGGCATGTTCTGGAAGCGCTGTTCGACGGCGGGGGCCATCGCCACAATCGTCGGCGGAGTCGTCATGTCGGCCGTCTGGTCGTACATGGATCCGAACTATCCGTTCATGAACCGCGTTGGCTGGGTATTCGTCGCCTCGACCGTGCTGTGCGTGCTGGTATCGCTGGTCCTGCCGAACAAGCGCGAGGTTTCGACCCTGACGCTCGATGGCGTGAGCTTCAAGACATCGACGACCTTCAACATCCTGGCCGTAGGCGTGCTGGCCATCCTGGTCGGGCTTTACGCCTGGTTCTGGTAAGCATTTTATCTGGATATGGAGAAAGCCCGGCTGTGCGCCGGGCTTTTTTATTGTCGGTGTCAGATGCGAATAGCAATCGATTGCCGAAACTTATGCTTTCCTTATTTTATTCTTTGAAAAACTCATCGCTCTCTTAGCGACTCCCGCACATTCCTGAAGGGTACGGCGGGGTGATGCCGGGGTATGTCATTTTCAGAGCAAAAACATGTTGGATGCCGCCTTCGAGGTTGCTGATGAACCCGTCAGTGCAGGAGGCGAACTCAACGCGCTCCTCCACGCATTGAATGCCCTGCGCAAGGGCCAGTCCGACGTCCGCCTGCCTGCAGACTGGACCGGCATCGCCGGCAAGGTCGCCGACGCCTTCAACGAAGTCGTCGAGATGAACGAACGCATGGCGTCCGAACTGGGGCGCCTGTCGAAATCGGTCGGCAAGGAAGGCCGGCTGAGCCAGCGGCTCAATCTTGGCCACGTCTCCGGCTTCTGGCAGGAGTCGGTCTTGTCGGTGAACGACCTGATCGACGACCTGGTGCACCCGACGACCGAAACCGCGCGCGTTATCGGCGCCGTGGCCCAGGGCGACCTGTCCAAGACCATGGCGCTGAAGATCGACGACCGGCCTCTGCAGGGCGAATTCCTGCGCACCGCTAAGACGATCAACACCATGGTGGACCAGTTGGGCTCGTTCGCCGCCGAGGTGACACGGGTGGCGCGCGAAGTGGGCACCGAAGGCAAGCTGGGCGGCCAGGCCAAGGTCGAGGGCGTGTCGGGGACCTGGAAGGACCTGACCGACTCGGTGAACTCGATGGCCGGCAACCTGACCTCCCAGGTGCGGAATATCGCCGAAGTGACGACGGCCGTGGCCAACGGCGACCTGTCGAAAAAGATCACCGTCGACGTGAAGGGCGAAATCCTCGAACTGAAGAACACCATCAACACC
>CBIHPL010000176.1:0-7247 GCA_966212005.1 uncultured Asticcacaulis sp. | reverse complement strand
CTGAGCAACTCAGCCTTTTCATGAGGCAGTATGGGCGAAGGAAGGGGCGAAATGGTCATGCCCCCAATGACCGCTCCTACGACCGTGAGCTTGAACAGGCCATCAAACGCATGCCTCCGGAAGAACTGGATGCCTTTCTCAGGTATGGCGATGAATAGGTGTGCGTGGGCAGTGGGTTAAGGTTTAACCGCAGATTTCGCAGATTAACGCAGATTATTGGCGTGCGCGCGTGGATGGGGCTAAACGAAAGCACGATCCAAAACGACAGCGCTTTGCGCGGTCGGGATAAAGTTGGAGAGCGCTCTGTGTGGTCCCTCTGCGCGGACAATCTGCGTTAATCTGCGAAATCTGCGGTTCCCTAAACCGCGTAGCCCGGCATTTCCTTATCCAGCCGCCGCACCAGACCCGGCCAGACCAGCACGCCGACAAAGCCGACGCCCGCGCTCAACGGCGCGACCTTGTCCTGCACCGCCTGGCCGACCTCAAGCACAAGATCGCGGCCGGCGCTCAAGGCGGCGATCTGCTGGCGGCAGGCCTGCTCCAGGAAATAGATGGCGGTAAACGCCTCTCCGGCCGTCCCGCCCCACGCCAGCGCGCCGTGATTGCGCAGCATCAGGAAGCGCTTCGTGCCGATATCGGCCACCAGCCGCTCGCGCTCATCCAGTTCCAGCGCCACGCCTTCATAATCGTGGTAGGCAAGCTGCGGCCGGATCAGCAGCGCGTTCTGGGTCAGCGGCAGCAGCCCTTCCCGCTGCGCCGACACGCCGGTCATGGCGTCGGTATGCAGGTGGATGACGCAGTGCGCATCCCTGATGGCGCCGTGGATGGCGCTGTGGATCGTAAAGCCCGCCGGATTGACCATTCCGCCTGAGCCATCGACGACGCGGCCGTCAATGTCGATCTTGACGAGCGCCGACGCCGTCATCTCGGCGAAGAAGACGCCGTAGGGATTGATCAGGAAGTGATCGGTGTCTGAAGGCCCGAAAGACCCATCCGCCCGTTTGATCAGGGAATCCTTTGCCGGCACCCGCGACGAAATGTGCGTGAAAATAAGATCGTCCCAGCCGTAAAGCGCCACGGCCCGGTAAAGCGCCGCCAGATCACAGCGCAGCTTCCATTCGGCATCGGAGACGCCGGGACGAACCGGGGCTTGTGTAGCGGGCATCACCTGTTTCCTCTTATTGCGGGAAGTATATGGCGCGCGAATTTCGTCCCGCGCAAACGAAATCTTTGCGCGCAAACCGTGTTTCCGTAAGGGAAATTACTGTGCCGGCGTGACGAACAGGCGGCCTTCCTGGACCTCTGATATGACCACGCGGTCGGACGTGTTGAGCACCGCATCCCCGGTCGCCGCCATCAGCACGGCCGGCCATTCGACGCCCTCGAAGCTGACACGGCCGGTGCGTTCACCACCCGCTACACGTTCGAAGCCGCTCAGAACCTCGGCCTGTTTGCCGATCAGACGCGAATTGGGCGCGTTCACGTCCGGGCCGCCATCTGGGACCTTCATGAACTTGCGCGTCATCAGCGCCATGCCGAGACTTAAAATCGCAAAGGTGACGATCTGGGCGACGATACCGAACGGCAGGCCGGTCAGGCAGACCACCGCCACGACGCCGGCCGCCGCGGCCGACCACAGAAGCCACTGCGTCCCCAGAAAGACTTCGACACCCAACAGCAGGATGCCCAAGGTCAGCCAGATCCAGAAGGCCTGGGTGCCCATCGGCCCCATCAGGAAGATCGACGTCATATCCATCTTCAAATCTCCCGTCAGGTCGTCGGCACGCTGGTCTTGCGCGCCGGTGGCGGTGGCGACTTCGGAGCATCCTTGCCCGCAGACTGGATCAGCTCGGCTACGCCGCCAATGGCGCCTGCGATCGACGACAGGTCGGCCGGCACGATCAGCGTCTTGGTATTGTTCGACTCGGCGAACTTGCCGAAGGCCTCCACATACTTTTGCGCGACGAAATAGTTGATGGCGTTGACGTCGCCCTTGGCGATTGCCTGAGACACCAGGTCGGTCGCTGTCGCTTCGGCCTGGGCCGCGCGTTCGCGCGCTTCGGCGTCTCTAAAGGCAGCTTCCCGGCGGCCCTCGGCCTCGAGGACCGTTGCCTGCTTCATGCCTTCGGCGCGGGCGATCGCCGCCTGCTTCTCACCGTCGGCCTCGATGATCAGGGCGCGGCGTTCGCGTTCGGCCTTCATCTGGCGCGCCATCGAGTCGGTAATGTCCGCCGGCGGCTTCAGATCCTTGATCTCGATGCGGTTGACCTTGATGCCCCACGGCGATGTGGCGTGGTCGATGACGCTGAGCAGGCGTGAATTGATCGAGTCGCGCTGCGACAGCACTTCGTCCAGTTCCATGGAGCCCACCACAGTACGCAGGTTGGTCATGGCCAGCTGGGTGATGGCGTTGTCGAGATTATCGACGCGATAGGCGGCTTCGGCGGCACTCATGACCTGGACGAAGACAATGCCGTCGACGCGCACATTGACGTTGTCCTTCGTAATCACATCCTGCTGGGGAACGTCGAAGACGCGTTCCATCATGTTGACGCGGCGGCCGATACCTTCGACGAATGGCGTAAGAAAGCTGATGCCGGGCTTGAGCGTCCGCATGTAGCGCCCGAAACGTTCGACCGTGAATTCGTAGCCCTGCGGCACGATCTTGATGATCGAAAAGACGATGAACAGCGCCAGGATAAACAGGACGCCGAGAAAAATGCTGACAACCATCGAAACCCCCTTGAGCCGCTACGGATCTGATGCCCGGACCGGAACCGGATTATAACGGGAATCGCGTCTCGCCGCTAACGGATAATCAGGCTGACTTTGCGACGGCCTGGACCACGGGCGTCGTAGCCTCTTCCGGCGTTCCCACGTTCAGCAGCGACGTGACCGTGTCGATCAACTTGTCCATGATGATCGGCTTCGACAGGTGTGCGTCCATGCCGGCGGACAGGCAGGCGTCGATCTGTTCGGGCATGGCGTCGGCCGTCAGCGCCACGATCGGCACGTGGTGCCCCTCCGCCTCGGTTTCACGGAAGATGCGCGTGGCCTCAATCCCGCCCAGACGCGGCATATTGATATCCATCAGCACCAGGTCGAAGGTTTCCATGTGGCTGTCCAGCGCTTCCTGACCATCTACGGCCTCGGTGATCTCGAAGCCAAACGGCTCCAGGAACAGACGCGCCACCTTGCGGTTCACCGGATGGTCGTCGACCAGCAGGATGCAGTAGCCGCGCGCGTGCTGGGAGGCGTCTTCCGGCTCTTCCTCGGTCGTCGTCCGGGACTGGGTTTGCACGACTTCCCCGGCATGGAAGGTCATGACGAAGATCGAACCCACGCCCTCCTCGCTGGTGACGCTCAGCGTCCCCTGCATCAGCTCGGTCAGCCGGCGGCTGATGCTGAGGCCAAGGCCCGATCCGCCATATTTGCGCGCCGTTCCGGCGTCGGCCTGGGCATAGGCTTCGAACAGCTTGTCGACCACGGCGCGGCTCATGCCGATGCCGGTGTCGCGCACTTCGACGCGGACCAGATGGCCCGGCCTGTCCTCATAAGGCGTCGCCGAAGCAACGACGCGGATCGTGCCGCGTTCGGTGAACTTGGTGGCATTGGAAACAAGGTTCGACAAGCACTGATAGACGCGCAGGACATCGAACATCATGGCGCCCTGGGCACTTTCGTCGATGTCGTAGCGCAGCGTAACCGGCTTGTCTTCGATGGTCGGCGCATAGGTGTTGATGACGCGCTCGATCATATCCTTCACGGTCGAGGCCGTGGGCGCAAGCTCGACCTTGCCAGCTTCGATACGCGACATGTCCAGCACGTCGTTGAGCAGGACCATCAGCGTCTCGCCCGACTCGATCAGGATGTCGACCTGGTCGTGCTGCTCGTCCGTCAGCCTGCCCTTGCGCAGGGCCTGCGCCATGCCGAGCACGCCGTTCAGCGGCGTACGCAGTTCATGGCTCATTACCGCCAGGAAGCGCGACTTGGCGGCGTTGGCGGCCTGGGCATGTTCGTGCGCGTCTTTCAGGCGCCATTGCATCCGGCGCATGCGCATGACCCAGACGATGCTGACTGCGGCCAGCGCCGTCAAAAGCAGGCCGATAGCGACCGCCAGGACCAGCATGAGGCGCTGCATTTCGACCTGTTTGTTGAGCAGCCGGCTCTCGGCGGTCTTGCTGTCCAACTGCTTGCGCAAGGCCCTGTACATATCCTGGATGGCAGCGATGCGGCGTTGGTCGGCCTTGATATTTGTCGGCGTGATCAGGTCACCCATTTCCTGGAAGGCTTCATCCGTCCGGCCCTCCGCGGCCTTCAGATAAGCTTCGATGTAACGGGTGAACAACGGATCGGGCGGCGACATGGTTGCCGGCAGCGCATTGAAGCGTTCCAGGCCCTGGCGGGCTTGCAGGACTCGCCCTTCCCGCGCATATGCCTTTGTAAGAAGCCTCAATTGAAACGCGTCGTATGCTGAGGCAATCTCACCCCGCGCCACCGCTGTACCGCTCAGGCAATCGATGACGGCGCGATAACGCTCCGCCCTATCTTCGACGATGGCGCAAAGCTGGCGGCTCCAGGGTTTAAGGCCGCTAATGTCGTTCTTTTCCACCTCGGCGGCGTAAAGTTTCTGAAGCGACGACGCCAGCGCGATATTATTGTCCTGCGCCGCGAAGAAGGCCAGGTCATAGACCAGGTCCATCTGTTGTTGATAAAAGGCGTTGCGCTGCGCCAGCCGCGCCGCAGCCAGCATGTGGGAAGCGTATGCGTTATTGTCTCCGACGCGAAGCATGTTGTAAGCCATCGCCTGCCGCGCCGCCATCATCAGCCCCTGCGCCTTGCTGCCCTCGCTCTGGAGCCGCACGACCAGGGCGTCGCCGATATCAATCGCTTCAGCCCAGTTGGCCTGGTACTGGAACATCCGCTCGCGCTCCAGCAGGACGATGTTCTGCAAGGCTCGGCTGGACGTCGATTGATAGGTTCGCCAATCGGCATCGCTAAGCAGCGTGTAACCACCGACCTCGTTCTGATAGGCCTGGTACATAAACCGCGCCAGCAGGTCTAGGCGGCTGTCGCGCTCACTTTGCGCGAGGGTAAGAAGACGGTTATGCCAGGCCTGCATCCTGGCGTCGTTCTGATCCGCCTTGTAGGTTTGAAGGATGTGCCACAGGGCATAGACGCGTTCGTCGCCCGACAGCCGCACGGCGTGATCGCCGTATTTTTCGATTTCGTTTTCGCTGTAGACGAAGGGCAGAGAGGTGACCTGCGCCTGGATGTCGTTAAGGCTCTGCGCGTAGTCCTGGCTGTCGGCAAGCTTCACTGACGGGACAACGCCAGCCACGGAAGGCACAGGTTGCAACGCACACAATGCAAATGCCAGCGGCAGTATAAAACCGCGCAAGCCAGCCACCCAACCACCGTCTTTATATGAGCGACTCATGTCGCCTCCTGATACTATCAGGGGCGTTTTAATCACAAACACGTTAGGATTGGCTTAAACCGCGTCGGGATTTCCGGATTTCCGG
This sequence comes from uncultured Asticcacaulis sp., assembly GCA_966212005.1. GTDB lineage: Bacteria > Pseudomonadota > Alphaproteobacteria > Caulobacterales > Caulobacteraceae > Asticcacaulis. Next base: position 1,722 of record CBIHPL010000176.1, on the reverse strand, counting down.
ACATAAAAGACGGGTAAGAGCCAGCGCACTTACCCGTACATCATCGACTACTTAAAAGCAGACGTCGCCCGTGCAAGCCGGGGGACGGGCAAGAGCCTGGCTGGTGGCAGCGGCCATACCCATGACGGAAACCAGAGCGGCGACCGTGATAACGAACTTCTTCATGACTGTACTCCTGATAATAGACTCACCAAAACCCGGAGGTTCAACTTGCTGTTGACCTCCTTCTTTCCTTGCGGACACCAATTCCCCAACTCGGACCGAAGCCGTCGCCACTGAAAATTCGCTTCCGAACGGTAACCTTAAGCAAAGGTTTGCATGCATGGTTACCGTTAACGAAAGCTTAACCACAAAATACAAAAACCATCAAGACGAGAATCTGACTCGTTGCAAAAATTTGCGTGAGCTAAGGCCACACGGGAATTCTGTTGCAGATTGGGCCACTCGCCCGCCCGAAACCGGGCGTCAGGACATTTCGCCCGTTCGTTGAATCGTGCGCTTCGATTTCAGTAAAACGTCAACGATATCATCGCGCTCGACCAGGGACAGCGCCTCGTCTATATGGACGAATCGGGCTTCGTCGGCATCGTCCCCGGCGCGGGCCGTCCCGGAAATATAATGCGCGGCATAGTCGATCAACACATAATGGAATTCGGGTTCAAGGATTTCGTAAACCTCGATCAGTCCGGCCACCCTTGCGGTCACACCGGTTTCTTCCAAAAGCTCACGCAACGCCGCGGTCTCGAGCGTCTCGCCAAGCTCGACCTTTCCGCCGGGAATCGACCATTCGCCCAGGCGCGGCGCCCTGCCCCGCTTGATCAGGAGCACCTCGTCGCCGCGCCAGCAGACGACGCCTACGCACGGGATGGGATATGACCGCTGCGACTTGTCTTTAGGTTTTGTGGCTTGCAAAGGACGACTCGCTCATTTAACGCCACGGCACTGTTAATGGAGAGCCGCCGGATGTCCACTGCCCCAGCCCCTACTGATCTTGGCTTTGCTGAAACGCCTGCCGTCGCAGACGAAGTCATCACGCAAATCAAGGCCGTCGTGGGCGATTCCGGCTGGAGCCAGGACGCGGGCCGCCTCGACCCCAAGCTGACGGAATGGCGCGGCAAGTGGAAGGGTCACACCCCTCTTCTTGTCCTGCCGAAGAGCACGGAAGAAGTCTCGAAAGTCGTCAGGATCTGTTACGACAACGGCGTGGCGATTACGCCTCAGGGCGGCAATACCGGTCTGGTCGGCGGCCAGATTCCGTTCGGCGAAATCCTCATTTCGCTGGAACGCATGAAGGCGATCCGCGACGTCGCCCCGACCGACGACACCATGGTGCTGGAAAGCGGCCTGACCCTGCTTGAGGCGCAACAGATTGCCGAAGGCGCCAACCGCTACTTCCCGCTGTCGCTGGCGGCCGAAGGCACGGCCACGGTCGGCGGCGTCATCTCGACCAATGCCGGCGGCACAGCCGTGCTGCGCTATGGCGTGACGCGCGACCTGGTCTCGGGCCTCGAAGTCGTCCTGCCCAATGGCGAGGTCTTCAATGGTCTGAAGCGCCTGCGCAAGGACAATACCGGCTATGACCTGAAGCAGATGTTCATCGGCGCCGAAGGCACGCTGGGCATCATCACCGCCGCGTCGCTGAAGCTTTTCCCGATCATGAATTCGCGCAGCGTCGCCATCGTCGGCTTCGAAACCGCCCAGAAGGCCATCGAGCTTCTGGTC
>CBIHPL010000175.1:0-7286 GCA_966212005.1 uncultured Asticcacaulis sp. | reverse complement strand
CGGCGTCGCGCTCGCCATAGGCTTGGCTGGGTGGTGAATACATGATGATCTCGTCGCCGGTTTTCAGCAGCGGAATGACTTCCTGCCACGCCGGTACCAGGCGGCCGAGCGGGAAGGTTGCCGGCTCATTGCGGGCATAGGACGAATCGAAGACGTGGCCGTTCAGCAGCTTGCCTTCGTAATTGATCGTGACCGTGTCGCTGACCTTGGGCTGCGCACCGGGTGAGGCGGCGCGCGATACGACCTTGTACATCACGCCCGACGGCAGGACGACCATGCCCGGTTCCTTGGCCCGTTCGGCCAGGAATTTTTCGCCATCGACCAGGTTAGCAGCGGCCATGGAAGCCTGTGCGGCTTCGCGCGCCGCCATTTCTTTTTCGATCTTGTCCATCGATTCACCACAGCCGGTGAGGCCAAATGCCATGGCAACGAAGGGTACGAAGAAGCGTTTGAAAGCCATGTTATTGCTGACCGATGCTGAAGAGACGGACGCGGAAGATCAGCGTCGAGTTGGGCGGAATGTCCGGGCTCAGGTCGCGTTCGCCATAGGCTTCGGACGGTGGCGTATAGAGGATGATCTCATCACCGACGTGCATTTGCGGAATGGCCTGCTGCCACGCCGGGACCAGGCGGCCGAGCGGGAAGGTGGCCGGTTCGTTGCGGGCATAGGACGAGTCGAAGACGCTGCCGTTGATCAGCTTGCCTTCATAATGGAGGGTGACGACGTCCTGCACGGTCGGTTGCGCGCCCGGCGTCTTGGAGCGCGAAATGATGCGGTACATGACGCCGGACGGCAGTTTGACGACGCCCGGCTGCTTTTCGACCTTAGCCAGAAATTCCTGGCCCGTCTTCAGATTCTCTTCGGCGGTTTGCGCAACCGCGGCAGGCGCCACAAGGGCCAAAGACAGACAAATCGTTTTAATCCATGCGGACCGCATAACCTGTGCTCCTGAGGGCTTCTGCAATTTCAAAGGCGTGGGCGGGGCCTTGGGTTTCGACCATGATGTCGAACTCGGCACCCTTGGCGGGGACGTCAAGAACCAGGCGATTGTGCGCGACATCGACGATATTTCCCCCTTTGCTGGCAATGGCGGCGGCCATCAGCGACAGCATGCCGGGACGATCGTCGCCCAGGATGCGATAGGTGACAAGCCGTTTTTCGCGTACCAGCTCACGTTGTAACACGCTGGCCAGCAAACGCAGATCGATATTGCCACCGCACAGGACCAGGCCGACCTTGCGGCTATGGAAGCGGTCGGGGAAGCGCATGACGGCAGCCAGGCCCGCAGCGCCGGCGCCTTCGGTGACGGTCTTTTCGATATTGATGAAGGCGGCGACGGCACGTTCAAAATCGGCTTCGTCGATAATGAGCACGTCATCGACCAAAGGGTTGGCAACGGCAAAGGGGATGTCGCCTACGCCTTTGACGGCAATGCCTTCGGCGATGGTCGATCCGCCGGCGGGCAGGTCGAGGCCATTACGACGGGCCTGGAAGGACGGGAACATGGCGGCTTCGACGCCGATAATCTCGATCGAGGGTTTGATCGTCTTGGCGGCCAGGGCGACGCCGGCGATCAGCCCGCCGCCTCCGATCGGCACGACCAGGGTGTCGAGCTCGGGCGCCTGTGCCAGCATTTCAATGCCGATCGTGCCTTGTCCGGTCAGGACGTCGTTGTCGTCAAAGGCGTGGACGTAGACTCCGCCGGCCTTGCGGCACAGGTCGATGGCGTGGCTTGAGGCCTCATCATAGGTCTGGCCTTCGATGACGACGCGCGCGCCAAAGCCTTGCGTCTTCTGCATTTTGACGAAGGGCGTGCCCTTGGGCATGACGATGGTAGCGGGTATGCCGAGACGCTGGGCATGATAGGCCAGCCCCTGCGCGTGATTGCCGGCGGATGCTGTGTAGACGCCGCGCGCGCGTTCGGCATCGCTGAGCCGCAAGAGTTTGTTGAGCGCACCCCGTTCCTTGAAGGTCGATGTGTATTGCTGGTTTTCGCCTTTGAGCCAGAGCTGAACGCCCGTCGCGTCAGTCAGCCGCTGCGAAAAGGTGCAGGGGGTGTGGACGACGTGGCCGGCGATGCGGCTTGCGGCCGCCTGGATATCGGCAAGAGTAACGCTCATGAGGGCCTCCTTAACAGAGGTGGGTTGTTAGAAAAAGAACAACTTACGAGGTGCAGGAGGCTGTGCCTCCTGCATATAATTTCTATTGAAACTTATTTTCTGAATTTGTCTCTGTGTTTTTCTGTTTAGTGAAATTTATCGACTTTTTTTCGATTATTTATGCGCTTGTTTGAACATTTTCCTTTAGAAATGCAGGCCTCGCTCCGCTGAGGAATGCCGCCCGTGCCGAATTCTCCGAAAAATTTCGCTTCCCCCGCTTCGCATGGCTTTGTCCGCATGGCCTGCGTGACGCCCAAGGTGCATATTGCTGATCCTGCGGCCAACCTGGCGGAGCATCTCGACCTGGCGCGGCGCAGCGAGGCAGCCGGCGCGGACCTGATGGTGTTCCCGGAACTGAGCCTGACGGGCTATACGCTCGATGACCTGTTCATGCAGGAACTGGTGATTGACGCGGCGAAAAAGGCGCTGGACGAACTGATCCGGGAATCCACGCATATCCGCACGGTGATGGTCGTCGGGGCGCCGCTGCGCATTCTGGAAGCTGTTTATAACTGCGCCATCGTCATCCATCGCGGCCGGGCGCTGGGCGTGGTGCCGAAATCCTTCCTGCCCAACTATCGCGAATTCTATGAAAAGCGCTGGTTTGCAACGGCGTTCGACCTGAAGACAAGCTTCGTCACCCTGAACCAGCAGGCGACCGCAGTTGGCGTCGACCTGGTCTTCCAGGCGGCGGGTTTCGAAGCCTTCCGCTTCGGTGTCGAGATCTGCGAAGACATGTGGTCGCCGGTGACACCGTCGACGCGGTTGGCGCTATCCGGCGCACATATCGTGGTCAACCTGTCGGCATCGCCGGTAACGGTCGGCAAGTCGCGAACGCGCAAACGGATATGCGCGGCAATCTCGGAACGGCTGATGTGCGCCTATGCCTTTACCGCGGCTGGGCCCGGCGAGTCGACCACAGACCTGGCCTGGGATGGCCAGTCGCTGATCTATGAGATGGGCGACCTTTTGGCCGAAGGCGAGCGCTTCCACTCCGGTACGGTGACGCTGGCCGACGTCGATGTCGAACGCATAGCCTCTGAGCGCCTCAGGACCGGGACATTCAATGACGCGCGCAAAGGCGAGGATGTGGTGCCGCGTCCGCTGCTGTTCGCCTGCGAACCGCACGGCTTGACAGATTTTCATCGCAATGTGCCGCGCTTCCCGTTCGTGCCGGTCGAGGCCGGTCGGCTGGACGAGGACTGCTACGAGGCGTTCAATATCCAGGTCCATGGCCTGATGCAGCGGATGGAAAGCACTGGCACAAAGGATGTCGTCATCGGCATCTCCGGTGGGTTGGATTCGACCCACGCCGTCATCGTGGCCTGCAAGGCTTTCGACCGGCTGGGCATCCCGCGCGCCAATATCCATGGCTACACCATGCCCGGCTTCGGCACGACGACGGGCTCGAAGAACGATGCCTTGCGCCTCATGAAGGCCCTGGGGATAAGTGCGGAGACGATCGACATCCGGCCGGCCGCCAAACGCATGCTGATGGACATCGGCCATCCGTTTGCCCGGGGTGAGAAGGTCTACGACGTCAATTTCGAGAACGTGCAGGCCGGCTTGCGCACCGATTTCCTGTTCCGGCTGGCGGGCGAGAAGAAGGGGTTTGTCGTTGGTACCGGGGATCTGTCCGAACTGGCGCTTGGTTGGTGCACCTATGGCGTCGGTGATCATATGAGCCATTACAATGTCAACTGTGGCGCGCCCAAGACGCTCATCCAGCATCTGATCCGCTGGGCGGCGGTCAAGGAGTTCGATCCAAGGACCGGCCGTATTCTTCAGTCGGTTCTGGAGCGTGAGATTTCACCCGAACTGATCCCTGTCGAGGATGGCAATTTGCAAAAGACCGAAGACAAGGTCGGACCTTACGAGCTCCAGGATTTCTCACTTTATTACATTACCCGTTATGGCCTGAGGCCATCCAAGGTTGCCTTCCTGGCCTGGCAGGCCTGGCGCGATGCGGCGGCGGGTGAGTGGCCGGCCGATTTCCCGGTGCACAAACGCCGCGCCTATGAGCTGGCTGAGGTAAAAAAATGGCTTGAAGTCTTCGTATGGCGTTTTTTTGCCACATCGCAATTCAAACGCTCTGCGGTACCCAATGGGCCCAAACTGATCTCAGGGGGGGCGCTGTCCCCACGCGGCGATTGGCGGATGCCATCCGATGCAAGCGCCAAGCTATGGCTGCAAGAACTACAGGCAAATGTGCCCGACGGTGAGTAGATCGTGATGCCGAATACAATCATTTGCATGAGGGCGATGTCATCGCACTGCCTTTAATACAGCGTTAATCATGCAGTGTCATGATTTCATTGCGGAAAACATGCGAAGCATACCGCACGTTCCGGCGCAATCCTATGCAGTATAAGGCGCCGAGAAGCCTGGTATGGCTTCGGCAATTCCGATGGTAGTGCCCGGAACTACCGGTAAGAAAACAAGTTTTTTGTTGATCTGAGTCATCTGTCGCGGGCTTGGTTCAGACGCTGCACCATAGTCGTCAGTAGCCAAATGCAATCGTTTTCCGGATTTATATCTGATTAACCCTTTCGTTTTACTCGTTGCCTCAGTTCAGTTGAGTGAGGCTTACCCATGACAAAACGTCATCCACGTTCCGAGGCTATTACAGCTGTTGCCGGAGCGATTTTTTTATCCCTGACATTATTCGACACAACGCCTGCCATGGCGGATGGCGCACGTGAAATCCAGGTCGCGGGGCGCACCTTGACCTTCCTGGACGGAGGTCCAACCGGCAAGGTCGTCTTCGCCAGTGTCTATGATGCCTCAAAGCCTGCTTCGGTTGCCGAGAAAGACCAGATCATGGCCGCGCTCGGTTCCGGCATGGCGGCCGGTGGCGCGACCATCGTCGGCAGGCCCGTCGAAGCCGGGGCTGCCGGTTCGGCCGGTGATGTCGGCGCCTTCTATATGACGCGCGGCGTAAACTACGCTGCCGTAGGCGCCGTCGCCAAGGGCAAGAAAGCCTTGAGCATCAGCTCGGACATGGCCTGCGTCAAATCCGGGGCCTGCGTCATGGGCGTCGCCGCCACGCCCAAGGTTGAAATCGTCGTTAACTCGGCCACGGCCGCCGCCATCGGCGCCAAGTTCAAGGCCGCCTTCAAAATGATGATCAAGGAAATTTAAGCGCACGGCGCTTTGGAGTTCGTAAAATGCGTAAATTCACATCACTTCTGTCGGTTGCTGTCGCAGCCCTTCCGTTCGTCGCCGGCGCCGCGGGCGCCCAGTCCATCGACTATGGTTCGCTGGAAAGCCTGTTCGGCGAAGCCGTCACCACTTCGGCCACCGGATCGCCGCAGCGCTCGACCGAGGTTCCGGTCGACATGACGATCATCTCGGCGGACGACATCAAGCGCTCAGGCGCCCACGATCTGCCGACCCTGCTGGGCCGCGTCCCGGGCATCGACGTTCTCAACTGGTCGACCTACGGCGCCGACGTCGGCGTGCGGGGCTATAACCAGCCGATGTCGCCGCGCCTGCTGGTGCTGGTCAACGGCCGCCAGGTCTATCTCGACCATTACGGCTACACTGCCTGGTCGACCATCCCAGTCCAGCTGTCGGAAATCCGCCAGATCGAAGTGGTCAAGGGTCCGAATGCCGCCCTGTTCGGCTTCAACGCCGTGTCCGGCGTGGTGAACATCATCACTTACAATCCGAAATACGACACCGTCAGCGGTGGTTCCGTCTCGGTCGCCTCGCGCAACGGCAAGGAAGCTTCGATCGTCCAGACGATCCGCCTGTCGCCGAAGATCGCTGCGCGTGTCTCCGCCGGTGCTTCGAAGGCGGATGAATGGACCGACACGGTCGGCCTGCCTGCGGTCCAGTACCGCGCCGAGCCGTCGCGCGCCAACATCAATCTCGACGCCGTCGCATCGCTGACGGAGAAGACAGAGCTGCGCTTCGAAAGCTCGCTGTCCAACGTCCAGGTCAATGACACGGTTTCGAACTACGACCCGGCTGCCAGCAAGTACATCACCGGCTCGATCAAGGCCGATCTGACGTCGGACACCAAGCTGGGCCTCATCACCGCGTCGGCCTATCGTAACACCATGCGCAGCACCAGCGACATCGCCGGTACGACCAGCCTGCGCAACGCAATCACGGTCGTCAGCGTCCAGGACCTGATCAAAGTCGGTCCGCACACCTTCCGTCTTGGCCTGGAATCGCGCAACAACGAAATGGCGACGGCGCCGATCACCGGCGGTGAACTCAGCTATACCGTCCTGGCCCCTTCGGCCATGTGGAACTGGGCGGCCTCGGACACCTTCAGCACTGCCGTTGCCATCCGTTCGGACAACCTGTCGCTTAAGCGCACCGGAACCTTCCCCGCCGGCTTCCCCCTGGCCGACAACGCCAACTGGGACCGTGACATCAGCGAACTCAGCTTCAATGCCGGCGCTGTCTGGCGCCTGAGCGACAAGGACACGGTGCGCCTGATGACGGCGCGTGGCGTCCAGGCGCCGACCCTGATCGAACTGGGTGGCTTCCAGCTGGCCGTGCCCCAACCGGGCTTTACCCTGGTGGTCATGGGCAATCCGTTCATCGAACCCAGCATCGTCAAGAACACCGAAGTCTCTTATGATCGCACCTTCGGCAAGGTAAAGGCCGGGATCAAGCTGTTCAGCCAGTCGACCGACGGCGTCAAGGGCCAACCGGGGGAAGGTGCGCTGTTCCAGATGCCGACCATGATGACCTATCCGGCCATCAGCTGGACGAATGTCGCGTCTTCGGAAATGACTGGCTTTGAGGTATCTGCCTCGGGCACGTTCGGCACGGGTTTCCACTGGACCGGTGATTACACCGCGACCGATATCGAAGACACGGCGAATGCCGGTCAGGACCTTGAAGTTCTTCACGCCAACTTCGCCGACATGACGCCGAAGAGCCGCGCCAACCTGAATGTCGGCTGGGCCGGAGGTAAGTGGACGCTCGATGCCTTCGTCCATCACACGGACAAGTTCAAGTCCTTTGCTCCGCTGACCTACACGCTTACGACCATTCCGGCGCACACAACGCTGGCGGCCAATGTCAACTACGACCTCGGCCACGCCATGACCCTGTCGCTCAGCGGCAGGAACCTCGGCGGTGCCAAGGTCCAGACCGCGGGTCTG
>CBIHPL010000174.1:0-7305 GCA_966212005.1 uncultured Asticcacaulis sp. | reverse complement strand
CCGCCCGTCCATTTACGCCGAAACCGTCTGGAATTCGCGCAAGCAACGCGCCGTGTGGGACGGCAGGTCGATCGACTGGATCGTCCTGCGCAACCGCCTGGCCGCGACCGAGGCACGCAACCGCCGGCGGGTCGACGAAAAGATCCATGCCCTGAGCCGCCGCGTCGGTTTCAGCGTCCTTCCGGGCCTGCGGGACCGGGTCATCTATCGTGAGCTCTTTCCGTTCGGCCTGACGGTCACCGACCTGTCGGCCGAGATAAAGCCTGTGGCCCTGACCATGAGCCACGTGGCGGCGCGCCAGGAACTCCTGGCGCTTATGCAGTCCCTGGGACTTGAGCACCCCGCCGACGAGGCTGTGGCGTGATCTGGATTGTCGGGGCGGTTGCGCTGTTTCTGGGCCTGGCCTGGTTCGGGCGCCAGGTTCGCCTGGGCAAGCTGAAAACGGGCGCCTGGTTTCACCAGTTCCGAGCGGTACGTGGCGTCGTTGGCTTCGCCCTGATGGCTGTGGCGATCTCTCAACTGGCGCGTGGCGCCTGGGCAGTCGGGCTTGGACTGGCTGTGTTGTCGGTGATCGTGTCGAGTTCCGTGCGTTTCGCGTCACCGTTCCGGCCGGCGCAGCCGCAACCTGTATCGAGCTTCACGCCTGAAGAGGTGCGCGCCTATCAGACCCTGGGGCTTTCCGTCGGCGCCGATCGCAGGGCCGTGAAGGAGGCGTGGAAGCGCCTGATGAAAGAAGCGCATCCAGATCAGGGTGGCGACGTCAAACGGGCCAGCGCCCTGAATGCCGCGCGAGACCTGCTCCTGCGGCGGAGATAACTTGACACGGACCCGATAGGCGCGTGTTCTGCCGCGGCTGGGAGGCCTAGATCATGATCCGGAAACTCGTTCTTTTGTCAGTTATCGCTCTGGCGGCACCGTCTTTGGCGATCGCGCAGCAGGCGCCCCTGCCGCAGGCCGTGAGCGGCAAGGCGGCCTACGCGCCGTTCGAAGCCATGGTCGGAAAAACCTGGCGCGGCCAGGGGATCGGTCCCGGCAAGGCCGAGGATATCCAGCGCTGGGAATGGGCGGTCGGCGGCCATGCCATACGCATTGTCCATTCCGTCAACAACGGCGCCTATGCCGGCGAAACGCTGATCTTTCGTGACAAGGACAGCGGCAACTACATTTTTCATTATTTCACGACCGGCGGGTTTCACACGACCGGGACGATCCGTCCGGTCGGTGCCGTTTCCTACGAGATTGACGAGACCATCCACGGCGCAAAGGGCTTCGGGGCGCTGAAGTCGACGGGCATATTGGGTCCGGACGGCATCTATCGCACGCGGTCCAGGATGGAGAAGGACGGCAAATGGGTCGAGTTCGGCGGGTTTGATTACCGCGAAGACGCAACGGCCAGTGTCGTCATGCCCGCACCGTGACGATCAACAAAAAAGCCCGCCGGTAAAGGCAGGCCTTGTTGTTGTGTCTGTGTGCGGCTTACGCGGTCGGCTTGATCACCATGCAGTCGAGACGCTTGGCGCTCATGCTCTTGCACGCCTTTTCCGCCTGTTCCTTCGTCAGATCGGCGAAGCGGGTGCGGTACCAGCCGTTTTCATTCTTGGACACCTGTGAAGTCCCGTCGGACAGGGCGTCATCGAAACGCATCTTGACGCTCTTGACCCAATCAGACGCCATCGACTTGTCCTTGAAGGCGCCGACCTGAACGGCCCACTGGGCCTTGGGGTTCTTTTTGGCAGCGGCCTTCTTGCCCTTGGCGGTCTTCTTGTCGTCTTCGTCGTCAGCAGCTGCCAGCTTGGTCTTGCTGTCGGTCTTCTTCTTGTCGGCGACTGATTTGCGGTTGGCTTCGATCGCCGCGGCCTTGTTAGCCTCCGACTTGTTGACGACCTTTACCGGCTTCGCTTCCTCAGCTGCATGGGCAACCTGAGGAATCGGCTCGTAGGCAGGAGCGGCGACGGCTGCCTTCAGCGCCAGATAGGGCTGGGGTCCGGCTGCGCTGGAGGCATTGTCCTGGGTCAGGGCCTGGACGACATCCGGCGCCTTTACCATGGCGCTGACGCGCTGGACATCGATATCCGTGGCATTGGCCTCTTCACTGTCTTCCAGTGCTTCACGCAGTTGCGAATCGGTCAGAGGGTTCTTGTTGCTGGCCAGGAGCGTGTAGGGCGTCGGGCCGTCCGGCATCTTGGCTTCGGGTTCCGGCGCGCGGCGTGTGAACTCGGCCTGGGCGACCGTGATGACTTCGCCGCGGTCACGCCGTTCCATGACGTCGAAGCCGACCGACATCAGATCCGCCACGTGTTCGCGGCGCTGTACCTTGTTCGAGCCACCCAGCATGACGCTGATCAGACGGTGATTGCCCTTTACCTGCGATGCGACCAGGTTATAGCCGGCAGCGTTCGTGAAGCCTGTCTTCAGGCCGTCGACACCCGGCAGGCCCTTGAGCGGGTTGTGGTTGACATAGGTCCGGCCGCGGTACTGCATGCTCTCGACATTGAAGTAGCCGTAATATTGCGGATAGTCGCGCATCACGGCACGCGCCAGGATCGCCATGTCGCGCGCCGACGACAGCTGACGGGCATCCGGCAGGCCGTTGGCGTTGACGAAGCGGGTGTTGGTCATGCCCAGCGATTGGGCGCGGATGGTCATGAGGGCGGCGAAGCGCTCTTCGGTGCCGCCGATCTTCTCGGCCAGGGCGACCGCCAGGTCGTTGGCGGAATAGAGCGCGGTCAGGCGCATGGCGGTGTCGACGTCTATGGTGTCGCCGGGCTTGAGATAGACCTTCACGGGCGCCTGGCCGGCAGCCCTCTGGCTGATGGTGATCGTATCCGTCGGCTTCAGCTTGCCTTGCGCCAGAGCGTCAAACGCCATGTACAGCGTCATGATCTTGGTTAGAGACGCAGGATAGCGGACCGAATCCGCACGGTTGGCGTAAAGCACCTCGCCCGACTGCGCGTCGACGACGATGGCGGCGTATTTGCTGTTGGTGGGGATGTCCTGCGCCTGCACGACAGCCGGAACAGCGCTCAGTGCCGTCGCCGCGGTGAGAAACGCTACGAGTCCATTGCGGATACTGAAAGCCTGGCGTGCGGCCGTGCCGCGCCCGGTATGCTGCCCCTGCCTGTTATCGCCTGTCGCCTGCCGGATATTATCCATCAAAGCTGTCCTCAACTCATACAAAAAGCCTGCCCGTTCTGGACCTGGAAATTCTGCGTTATTCCGCATCGTCTCCGGTTACCTTATGTCCAGAATGTCGGCGGGTAATTAAGCAACCCTTAAACACCATAAAGAACATATAAAGGTGACCGCAATGCGTCCACTCACACTTTGCCCAAAGTCCTGACACGAAAAGGTCATCGATCCTTGAGCGAGCGCTACCATAGACAACCACTATGAGCGCCATTGCGATAAGAATCTCCCATTTCGGGCGAATATTGCCTTCACGATAATGTTAACGTTTTGTGCGGTGCACAAAAAAGCTTGACCCTGTGCTGCACCTGCGATATATGATAACCAAGTTACCGGGGCGCCCGATGGTGAGGAGAGGGCGCCGCGTAATTCAGTGCCAACAAACCAAACCGGAGTTCTGCTATGGAAACGGGCGAAGACACCATCAAGAATACCGTCGAGCGCATGTCGCTGGCCGGCAATCAGGCTTTCAAGGACTCGATCGAGAAGACCCTCGGCGCTCTGAACGAAGTCAACTCCCTGTCGAAGGGCAATGTCGAAGCTGTCGTCGAATCGCTGACCGCCGCCACCAAGGGCGCGGAAACGATCGGTGCGCAGACCGTCGCCTTCGCCAAGAAAAACTGGGAAGAAGCCGTCACCGCCGGCAAGACCCTGCAAGGCGCCAAGAGCGTTCAGGAAGTGATCGAGCTGCAGTCGCGCTACGCCAAGTCGTCGATGGAAGCTTATGTCGCTGAAATGAACCAGCTGACCGAGACGCTGTCGACCTCGTTCAAGGATACCTTCAAGCCGATCAACGCGCGCGTTACCGCCGCCGTCGAGAAGTTCCAGTCGTATCGCTAAGATCGATTGCCACGATTTTGGCCGCCATTGGCGGTCAGGTATGTGAAGACGAACCCCGGACCATCTGGCCCGGGGTTTTTCGTTTGGCGAAAGAGCGCGGAGGCGGCGTCACCACTCTGTCACGTCTCATAAAAAACTGTGATCGCCCGAATGGGAGATTTCCTATTTCCAGCGCGTCCGTTTGGGCTATCTTGTACTTTGCATGCAGCGGCCTATCTATAGGATCATCCGGGACGCCGGATCGTTCAGATGGCCGAAAAGGTAAGATGAGGTTTCGATTGTTGCGCGCTTGGCTATCTGAAGAACTGAACGAAGACATGTTTCTGCAAGGCACGGAGGCGGCTGACAAGGGGGCCGGGACAACCCGTCCTGCCGGCGCGCCGCTGGCTGTGGTCGAGGCCAAGCCGAAGCCGCAGAAGCCGTCCCTGTATCGTGTGCTTATCCTCAACGACGACTACACGCCCATGGAGTTCGTCGTCTACGTCCTGGAGCGCTTCTTCAACAAGTCGCGCGAGGACGCGACGCGGGTGATGCTGCACGTCCACCAAACGGGCGTAGGTGTCTGTGGCGTCTACACCTATGAGGTCGCTGAAACAAAGGTGGCGCAAGTTGTGGATATGGCCCGCAGGCATCAGCATCCTCTCCAGTGCACCATGGAGAAGGACTAATGGGTGGGAAGGGTTAACTATAATTGCGCCGCAGAGCGCGGTTGTTAATCCTTAGGTGAGGAAATGGGGCGGATGATGAGGGCAATCGTGAAGTTCGGGTTCAGATCGGGTTCAGCTTGAACAGGGTAAAACCGACCTAAACCGTAAGTTAGAGTTTTTGCCGTATAGAGTACCGTAGGCTTGAGGTTTAGGAGGTCGTCATGCCATCATTTTCCAGCGCATTAGAAGAGACCCTGCATCGCGCAGTTGGTCACGCCAATGCCCATCATCATGAGTACGCCACTCTTGAGCACCTCCTGCTGGCGCTGATCGACGATGTCGATGCCGCCGCCGTCATGAGCGCCTGTAATGTGGATCTGTCCAAGCTGCGCACCGCGCTTGACGCCTATATCGAAACAGACCTGAAATCGCTGGTCGAGCCGTCCTCGGAAGAGGCCAAGCCGACCGCCGGTTTCCAGCGCGTCATCCAGCGCGCCGTCATCCACGTCCAGTCTTCGGGCCGCGACGAAGTGACCGGCGCCAATGTCCTGGTCGCCATCTTCTCAGAGCGCGAATCGCACGCCGCCTTCTTCCTGCAGGAGCAGGAAATGACGCGCTACGACGCGGTGAACTACATCGCGCACGGCATCGCCAAGAAGCCCGGCGCTTCCGAGCCGCGTCCGGTCAGGGGCGCGACCGAGGAAAGTGCGTCGTCGTCCGGAGCCGCCGAAGAAAAGAGCGGCAAGGCCGGCTCGACCGATGCCCTGGCGGCCTACTGCGTGGACCTCAATGAGAAGTCGCGCCACGGCAAGGTCGACCCGCTGATCGGTCGCGCCGCCGAAGTCGAACGCGCCATCCAGATCCTGTGCCGCCGTACCAAGAATAACCCGCTGCTGGTCGGTGATCCGGGCGTTGGCAAGACGGCCATCGCCGAAGGCCTGGCCAAGAAGATCGTCGAAGGCGACGTTCCGGAAGTCCTGGCCGGCGCCACCATCTACTCCCTCGACATGGGCACGCTGCTGGCCGGCACCCGCTATCGCGGCGACTTCGAAGAGCGCGTGAAGCAGGTCGTCAAAGAACTGGAAGCGCACCCCAATGCCGTCCTGTTCATCGACGAAATCCATACGGTCATCGGCGCCGGCGCGACGTCGGGCGGGGCCATGGATGCCTCGAATCTGCTGAAGCCGGCCCTGGCCGCGGGCACGCTGCGCTGCATGGGGTCCACGACCTACAAGGAGTACCGCCAGCACTTCGAAAAGGACCGTGCCCTGGTCCGCCGCTTCCAGAAGATCGATGTCAACGAGCCGACGCTCGACGACACGATCAAGATTCTGAAGGGGCTCAAGCCTTACTATGAGACCTTCCACCACCTGAAGTACACCGACGCCGCCATCAAGACGGCCGTCGAGCTGGCGGCGCGCTACATCACCGACCGCAAGCTGCCGGACAAGGCGATCGACGTGATCGACGAAGCCGGCGCGCTGCAGATGGTCCTGCCGGAATCGAAGCGGAAGAAGGTCATCGGGCCCAAGGAGATCGAATACGTCATCTCCAAGATCGCCCGCGTACCGTCCAAGTCCGTGTCGCGCGACGACACCCAGTCGCTGCGCGACCTGAAGACCGACCTGCAACAGGTCGTCTTCGGTCAGGACGAGGCCATCGAGCAACTGTCGACGGCCATCAAGCTGTCGCGGGCCGGTCTGCGCGATCCGCAGAAGCCGATCGGCTGCTACCTGTTCTCCGGTCCGACCGGCGTCGGCAAGACGGAAGTCGCCAAGCAACTGGCGTCGACCCTCGGCATCGATCTGCTGCGTTTCGACATGTCCGAATACATGGAACGCCACACGGTTTCGCGTCTCATCGGCGCGCCTCCGGGCTATGTCGGCCATGATCAGGGCGGCCTGCTGACCGACGCCGTCGATCAGCAACCGCATGCCATCGTCCTGCTCGACGAAATCGAAAAGGCGCACCAGGACATCTACAACATTCTGCTCCAGGTCATGGACCATGGCCAGCTGACGGATGCGGTGGGCAAGAAGGTCGACTTCCGTAATGTCGTGCTGATCCTGACGACCAATGCCGGGGCTTCGGACAACCAGAAAAACTCGATCGGCTTTGGCCGTGAAAAGGTCTCGGGTGAAGACGAAGCCGCCATCAAGCGCCTGTTCACTCCGGAATTCCGCAACCGCCTGGACGCCATCGTGACGTTCAAGCAGCTGAAGCCGGACGTGATCTCGAAGGTCGTCGAGAAGTTCATCCTGCAGCTGGAAATGCAGCTGGCCGACCGTCACATCTCGATCGAGCTGACCGAAGACGCCGGCAAGTGGTTGGCGGAAAACGGCTACGACGAACTGTATGGCGCCCGTCCGCTGGCGCGCGTCATCCAGGAAAACATCAAGAAGCCGCTGGCCGATGAAATCCTCTTCGGCAAGCTGGTCAAGGGTGGCCATATCCTGGTCAAGCTGGTCGATGGCAAGATCGCCTTCGACATCACGCCCTCGACCAAGGGCGGCGCCGACAAGGCCGGCTCCAAGGCTGAAGCGGTAGATTAAGAGTTTGCAGGGGTGTCGGACCCCTGCACCCCGGTACGCTGACGGCGCAGGTTGAAGCGCCGGCGGCTCAAGATATACAA
>CBIHPL010000173.1:0-7317 GCA_966212005.1 uncultured Asticcacaulis sp. | reverse complement strand
GCTGGTCGATGCCGTGCGAGGACGCCTCCAGGGCCAGGAAGGTCACGCCGTCGCGCGCCAGGTCGGCCAGGTGTTTCGCCAGATCGGCGGCATCGGGCGTAGTGAGGCCCGGACCGGTGATCGCTTCTTCCGTACCGTCCGGCAGCGATTTGACGACACCGAGCGTCCCCATGCTGGCCGAGCTATGGCCAAGCGCGGCGAAAATCTGGCGGCAGAAGGTGGCGACGCTCGTCTTGCCGTTCGTCCCGGTGATCGCAACGCAGGTCCTGGGCTGTGAACCATAGAAGTTCTTGGCCGCCAGCGCATAGGCGCGGCGCACATCCGACACCTTGACGAGCGCCGTATTGCCGACCTCGATGGCATTGGTGTCGTCGGGCGCCAGGACGGCGGCGGCGCCTTTTGCCAAAGCTTGTGGGATGAAATCACGGCCGTCGATAGCCGTGCCCGGCAAGGCGCAGAACAGGGTGCCGGCGTCGACCTTGCGGCTATCGGCCGTCACACCGGTAACGATTGGATCGTTGTCGAGATCGCGCCGCAGAATATCGGAAAGGCGCAGGCCGTGAACGCTAGCCATCAGTGTTCTTCCTCGACAGTCTGAATGGGCGCCTTGTCCCATTGTGGCGTTGCGAACTTGTCTTCCTTGCGCGCCACACCGACGAACGGTGCGATACGATCGATGACACGCCCGGCGACCGGTGCCGCGACGGGGCCGCCCATGCGCGAGCCGCCGCTTTCCGGAGCTCCTTGCGGCGAGTCGTAGATGGTGAGAACCAGATAACGGTCACCGTCCACAGGTCCGTCGGTCGGGAAGACCGCCGCGAACGAAGCGATGTTGTCGGAGGTATAGCCGCCCCGGCCTGGCTTTTGCGCTGTACCGGTCTTGCCGCCGACGCGCAGGCCCGGCGCATTGGCGCGGGTGCCCGATCCCTTGATGACATTGGCGCGCATCAGGTCCAGCATGGTGCGTGACGTCGCCGCCGAAAAGACGCGCTCACCCGGCAACGGCGTTTTGCCGTCGTACTTCTTGATGGTCAGCGGGCGGTGATAACCCCCGTTGAGCAACGGCATGATGGCTTCGGCAAAGCTGAGCGGCGTGATGGCGATACCCTGGCCAAAAGCGGTCTGGACCAGCGACAGGTCCGTCCAGGTCTTGGGATAGAGCGGAGACGCCGGTTCGGTCAGTTCGATTTCCGCCGAGCGGAACAGGCCGATCGATTCGTAGTAGCGGGTAAAGTTGTCCTTGCCGGCGTTCAGGGCGACGTAGCCGGTGCCGATGTTGGACGACTTGATGAAGACGTCTTCAAGGCCGATGAACGCGTTGGTGGCATGCAGGTCGTGGATCTTGCGGCCGCCGACCAGCAGCGGCTGGCGTGCATCGTAGACCGTGTTCATCGATGCTGTGCCCGTATCGAGACCGATGCCGATTGAAATCGCCTTGAAGATCGAGCCCAGTTCATAGCGATCGACGGCCGCATGGTTGCGCTTATGGGATTCAGGGTACTCACCCGGACGGTTGAGATCGAATTCCGGCCACGACGCCATGCCAAGCAGTTCACCGGTACGGACGTTGATCACCAGTCCGACAGCGCCTTGCGCCTTTTGCGCCACGGCCATGGCGCGCAGTTCGTTTTCAAGCGCGCCCTGGATACGCAGGTCCATGGCCAGCGGAACGGCCTGGCCGTTGGCAGACGCGACGATCTGCTCTTCCAGCGATTTTTCAGCGCCCGACATGCCCTCACCGGCGCGCTTGGTCATGCCGATGTAAAACGCCCCCGTGGTGCCGAGGGGATAGCGGCGCACGCGCTGGGCTTCAAACGATACCCCCGGCAGGCCGTATTCCAGCAGCCGTGTCCGGTCCATGGCGTCGAGATTGCCGGTCAGCAACGCGCGGCCTTCGCGCCGGAAAGCCTTGTCGAGGTTTTCGCGTGGCAGGTTGGGAAAGAGCTGGGCCAGGGCCCTGCGGACGTAGACCCGGTCTTCCGCCGTCATGTCGGTCGGATCGACGAACAGGTCGAAATTGTCGACGTCGGTCGCCAGCAGGGCGCCGTTGCGATCAACCAGTTGCCCTCGCGCGTGGGCCTGACCGGTCAGGGCGGCGATCTGCTCCGCGCCGTGAAACAGCGAGGCGCGTGCCGCAAACAGCATCAGCAGGCCATAGACGGTGCCCAGGCAGCACAGGATGATAAAAATGCGCATGCGCGTCGACCGCGCCTTCTCACCGGTCGCGTTGGCGCGTTCGAACGCGTGTTCGACCTTCCAGACACGGTCGGCAACCCACTGAAAGCCGGACTGTGTCGAATCGAAAAGCCCGACCCTCATCGTACGCCCTCCGCCTTCGGCAGCGACACCGGCACGGCCTGGGCAGCCGGCGCTTTTTGTTCGGCCTTGGAAATCAGACCGTCAGCCGCAGGCGCCGCGACCACGGCGACAGGCGCGGCGGGGGCCACAACCGGGCGCGACGTTGCGCGCGAAATGTCACTCAGCGATTCCATGTGGGTTTCGTGCGAGGACTCGACCGGCTTCATGCCAAGATAGGTCGTGGCCAGCGCTTCAAGGCGTGCCGGCCGCTCCAGTTCCGCTACCTTGACCTTGAGGTCCTGTACCGTCTTCGTTTCTTCCGCGATCTGAGCGTCCAGCTTTGCCAGGCGCTTGATGTCCTCTCCTTCCCGTGCCTTCGACAGGCAGACCCAGAAGATCATGCCAAGGGCAAGCACAAGGCCGATGATCTCGATCAGGCGCACGCCCCTGATCCGTTGTTCAAAAAGGGAGAGAAAAGCCTTCATGAGCGGTTTTTCCTTGGTTGGGTACGCGATACTAAAGGGGCAGAGGTGCGCCGGACGGCGCGCAGTTTGGCGGAACGGGCCCGCGGATTGGCAGCGAGTTCAGCCTGGGACGGCGCGATGGCCTTGGGCGTCACCAGACTGAAAACGGGTTTTGAGACATTGAGCTGTTGCGGCGCATAACGCGACCCGCCGGGCAGCTTGCCCGAGCGCTCGTTGAAGACATTCTTGACGATGCGGTCTTCCAGCGAGTGGAAGGTGACCACCGCCAGGACACCGTCGGGTTTGAGCAGGGTTTCCGCGACGTCGAGGGCGCGTTCCAACTCACCCAGTTCGTCATTGACCGCGATCCGCAGGGCCTGGAAGGTCTTCGTCGCCGGATGCCCCGGTGCGCCGCGCCGGCCGCCAAGGGCTTTTTCGACCACTTCGGCCAGATCCAATGTACGTTCGAACGGACGCTCCATGCGGCGACGGGTGATGGCAGCGGCTATGGCGCGGGACTTGTGCTCTTCGCCATACAGCCAGATGATGTGGGCGATATCGTCCTTGTCGTCGTCATTGACGATGTCGGCGGCGCTGCGCCCCTCGGCGCTCATTCGCATGTCGAGTGGCCCGTCGCGCAGGAAGGAAAAGCCGCGCTCGGCCTCGTCGAGCTGCATCGACGACACGCCGATATCGAGCACGATGGCGTCGCAGCTTTCGTGCCCCAGTTCGGCCAGGCCTTCCCTCATCTCGGAAAAGCAGCGGTTCACCCACTGGAAGCGGTCGGGATACTCGCTCTTCAGCGCCTCGACATAGGGCTTGACGCGGATGTCGCGGTCGAAGGCTACGACATGGGCGCCATTCTTGAGGAATTCGCGCGAATAGCCGCCGGCACCGAACGTGCCGTCGACGACCAGACGGCCTTCAAGGTTACCAAGCGTGGTTAGCACCTCGGGCAACAGGACGGACAGGTGGGCGGGCGCGGACGTCATGTCAGGACAACGCTCCCTTCAGGGCCTCGGTGACCAGGCGATCCTGTTCCTCGGCATAGGCGGAATAGGCGGTGGGCTCCCAGATCTGGAAGGAGGTGCCTAGTCCGGTCAGCAGAACCTCGCCCCTCAGGTCGAAGCGGTCGCACAGGGCTTCGGGCAGGGTGATGCGGCCGGCCGTATCGAAAGCAAGGCGGTGCATCGACGCATAAAAGCGATGCTCAAGGGCCTTGCGGGTCGGGGACAGGGGAGGATGAGCTTCGATCACGGTGCGATAAGTGGCAAAAAACGCCGCCCCTCCACATTCGAGACACGATGCGTTGATGGCAGCAAAACAATAAAGACCTTCGAACGGTTCAACGCCGTCGTGCGGCGCCAGGGCCGAAGCACGGAAGTCCTGCGGGACGAGCAGCCGCCGCTTGGAATCCAACTGCTTCTCGTGGCTTGAGAGAAACACCCCACACCCGGGTCATACCGACCCGCTCCCTGCCGAACCATGGGC
This sequence comes from uncultured Asticcacaulis sp., assembly GCA_966212005.1. Lineage (GTDB taxonomy): Bacteria > Pseudomonadota > Alphaproteobacteria > Caulobacterales > Caulobacteraceae > Asticcacaulis. Next base: position 3,064 of record CBIHPL010000173.1, on the reverse strand, counting down.
GCAACTCCCGGCTTCTTGCCAAACCGACCGCCCGATAATGTCTGGGTTAACATGGGATTAAATGGGACGCAATGACTCTGGATGACACTCAACCTGGATTCTGTACTCGGAAATCGTGGCCACACAACTTGCAAACCAGAACATACACAGAACAAAGTGCCTAGCTGTATTCGTGTTATTTGAACAAATCATGCTGAATCAAAGGTAAACGCGCACAACCTGATTAAGGCTCCCGCAACCTTTTCGATAGCTGTGGATATTTAAGCGACAGGTGGAAAAGTCGGGCTCTGCGCTTAAGCATTGTCGTGCAGGGAATGAAAATGGATCAGACGGCCTGTAAGCCGGGTTCTGTACGACTTGGGTCCGAAGACCCTTGATCGTGACGATCATTCCTCTTGGCCGGCCATTGCTGGACGGCTCACGCAACCTACCCGAACGGTCCCGGGCGGCAATGCCCTGCCGGAATTGCTTCCGGCGCGCCGTTCCTATTTGGTCTTGCTCCTGGCGGGGCTTGCCGTGCCGCCTGCGTTACCGCAGACGCGGTGCGCTCTTACCGCACCGTTTCACCCTTACCCGGCCGGAGCCGGGCGGTTTATTTTCTGTGGCGCTATCCCTGGGGTCACCCCCGGCGGGTGTTACCCGCCGCCATATTGCCGTGGAGCCCGGACTTTCCTCAAATAGGGTGAACCCTACCCGCGACCGTCCGGCCATCTGATCCGGCGCCTATGTGCGCGTAAAGATGCCAAAGATCAAGGCTGTTGGACAGTATCCCGCATCGGCAGCAGGGCAACCACCGCCAGCACGATCCAGCCGATGATGGCCAGGCCGCCACCGATCGGCGCCAGAAGGCCGAACTCCGGCACGCCGGCCGTGCGCAGCCACATTGACAGGCCGAACAGGCCGCTGCCGGTCAGTATAAGGGCCACCGGCAATGCCCGCCGCCAGCCGGCGAGCAATGACGTGTTGATCAGGGCCAGGGCAGCCAGGGCGTGAAACATCATGACCTGGCCGCCGACGGCCAGCACACCGATCTGCGGCGGATGCGATCCCGCCGCCAGCATCAGCATGCCCAGCAAGCCCCACAAAGCTGCGATCGCCAAAAGAATGCGTTGTCCGTCCATGACAGGCCTACACCTCCAGAAGGGTTATGTGTCGCAAGAGCGCCATCAGCCGCACGCGCGTGGCGGCGTCCGCCCTGCCCTCGATCTCCGTGCCGATGGCTTCCGGCAGCCAGTGGCGCTGAAAGGCGCGCACGATTGTCAGGGTTTCGTCGTCATAGGGCCCGCCGCCCAGGACATTGTAGCCAAGCTTACCCAGGGCGGATTGCAGCGAAAAGACACCCAGGCCTTCGTCGCCCGGCCCCAGCGGCGGCCCCATGATTCCCGGCGGCGGCAGGTCGGGCTCGACCCACAGGCCGTGGCCATGGCCGGCCAGCGTCTTCCACGGAAAGCGCTCACCCGGATCTTCCTTGCGCGCCGGCGCAATGTCGGAATGGCCCAGGATGCGGCCGTCGGGAATGTCCCAGCGTTCGCGGATACCATCGAGCAGGCCTATGACCGCATCGATCTGGACGGCCGGAAAATCGCGATAGCCGAACTCATGCCCCGGGTTGACGATCTCGATACCGATCGAACCGCCGTTGATATCCGTCTCGCCGCGCCAATAGGAGACGCCGGCGTGCCAGGCGCGGCGTTCTTCCGGCACCAACTGATAGATCGTACCGTCCTCATCGACGACATAGTGCGCAGACACCTTGGCCTCTGGGTCAACAAGGCGGTCAAGCGCGGCTTTTGCCGTCTCCATGCCGGTGTAGTGCAGGACCACCATGTCAGGCGGCCCCTTGCGTTCATTGAAATTGGGCGAAGGCAAATCGATCAGTGACATGCCTCAGCCATAACGCAATGCGCATAAAAGTGTCAGCCGTTTTTTGCCGAACATACGGACGTATCAAAAAACCCCGCGCGGCAACCGCACGGGGCCATCGATACCGTCTCCGGCAATATCGTCTAGTACACGCTCCAGGTCGAACCGGTCTTGCGGGCCTCATAGAGTCCCTTGCCGTCGTCCTTGGCTTTTTCACGCCCGCGCACGAAAATGCGCACCGGCTTGCGCGTAACGAAAGCGGCCAGCGCCATCAAGGCGACAGCCGCCGCGCCTATCACCGCAACCGAGGCCGCGAAGATGACCAGAAAGGCCAGGCCGGCCAGAACCGCCAAACCCAGGGCGGTCATCGCGATAATGTGCAGAACGCGCGACACCATGTTCCTCCTGCGAACCTGCCCCCACGGCCGATACGAACGCTTAAATGAAGCAAAGGACGGATTGTTGGTCATACTCTTAAACCTTGAACTGACAGAGGCCAGGATACGCGGCTCTTGCTGCTACAAGATTGTCACGAAACAGCCTCGCGTCAACCTCTCCACCATCAAACAGAGCGAATTTTAATTGTTCCATAACCATACGGACTGGCTTTTTCATTGCACTGCAAATCCCCTTGCAGGAGATCACATTATCGTGCTGTCGGCCATTCTCTCCTTCATGATGTGGTCAAAGGCCAGATTTATGCGCGCGGACTTCTGGGTATACAGGGCCTCGAACTCCGCCGGCAGCCCCCGGGCGCGAATGCGATCGGGATGGACGTCGCTCAGGCGGGCACGGCGCGCGCGACGCACATCTTCGTCACTGGCGTCCGGCTCGATGCCCAGAATGGTGTAGGGATCCTCGGCGTCGGCCGGCACATAACCCGACCTGATGCTGCGATAGGTCGTCGATTTGAGACCGAACAGGCGCGACACCGTTTCCAGATAGGTCTCTTCTTCGTGCGTCAGATAGCCATCCGCCACGGCGATATGAAACAAGCCCTCCAGAACGTCTTCCAGAATCTGCGGGCAGCTTGAATAGCGCTTGGCGAGTCGCTTGGCGTAGGACTCAAAACCGTGCGGCGTCTGGCGCGCCAGCTCATATAGCCGCAGCACGTCGCGCCGCGCGGCGTCTTCCGGCTTGAACACCTGAAGGAAGGCGGTCTGCTCGACGTCCTGGACAAGGCCGTCCGCCATCGCAAGCT
>CBIHPL010000172.1:0-7345 GCA_966212005.1 uncultured Asticcacaulis sp. | reverse complement strand
AGTGGCACATGGACGTCGACTTCGATCAGGCCGTTGATGTCATAGGTAAAGCGGCATTCGACCTGAACTTCGCCGGCCGGACGCGGTGGTACCGGGATGGACAGCTTGCCGAGCTTGATATTGTCCGAAACGTAGCGCGACTCGCCTTGATATATACCGAACTCGACCGCGGTCTGGCCGTTGGCCATCGTGCCGAAGCTTTCGACACGGCTGGCCGGGACGGCGATATTGCGTTCGATGATCGGGGCAAACAGGCCGTTGCGGATATTGCCGTTTTCCAACCGTTCGGAGATGTCCACGCCCAGGCTGTAGGGGCAGACATCGGTCACCGCGACTTCGCGCAGGGCGGCATCGCGCGCCTTGAGACCAGCCTGGACGGCTGCCCCCATCGCGACGGCTTCGTCAGGATTGACGGCGTGCGAAGGGAAGCGGTCGAACATGCGTGTCACGGTGCGCCGGACAAGCGGCATACGCGTCGCGCCGCCGACAAGGACGATTTCCGACAGGTCGGCCGGGCGCAGATTGCTGTCACGAACGGCGCGAAGAACGGGTTCTTTCAGCCGGTCGAGCAGCTGGGCCGCCAGTGTTTCGAAGCCATCGGTGGTGACGTCGTGGCTGTAGGCGGTGTCCTTCCAGACAATGTCCATCGTGGCCGAAGACTGGGAGGAGAGGGCGCGGCGCGCACGTTCAGCGGCGGCGCGCAGGATCTGGACCAGCGCTTCTTCCTCTGCGGCGTTGGCGACGCTGAGTTCCTTGCTGAACTTCGTCCGCATTGCCTTGACCAGCAGGTCGTTGAAGTCTTCGCCGCCCAGCCGGTTGTCGCCGGTCGAGGCGCGCACCTCGATCACACCTTCGAAGATTTCCAGGATCGAAACGTCGAATGTGCCGCCGCCGAGGTCGAAGACCAGGAAGCGCGATTCATCATCAAGATTGTGGATGCCGTAGGCCAGCGCGGCCGCGGTCGGTTCATTGAGCAGGCGCTCGACCTTGAGCCCGGCCAGTTCGCCGGCACGCCGCGTCGCCTTGCGCTGCTTGTCATTAAAATAGGCTGGGACGGTGATCACGGCTTCGGTCACGGCTTCGCCAAGATAGGCCTCGGCGTCGGCCTTAAGGCTGCGCAACACCATGGCCGACAGCTCTTCAGGTGAATAGCTGGTCTTGCCGAGCTTCGTCGCGCGCTGGCTGCCCATATAGCGTTTGAACGCGGTGGCCGTCAGGTGAGGGTGCGTCGACTGGCGCTCGCGCGCCGGCAGGCCGACCAGCAATTCGCCGCTGTCATCCAGGCCGACCGCCGACGGCGTCAATGCGTGGCCAAGGCTGTTGAGAATAAGTTCCGCCTTGCCGTCACGCCAGACCGCTGCCGCCGAGTTGGTGGTGCCGAGGTCTATACCAATAATCACGCGATGCCCCCTGATACTTGAGTTATCGCCGATCGGCGACTTCTATGCCTATCGCCGATCGGCGACTTCTATGAATGCGTCGATTTCGACGGCGAAACCGAGCGGGATCTTGTACATGCCGACGGCCGAACGCGCGTGGCGGCCGGCATCACCGAGCACGGCCACCATCAGATCTGAACAGCCGTTGATGACCTGGGGGATGTCGTAGAAGTCCGGGCCGGCCTGGACGAAGGCGTTCAGCTTGACGACGCGGACGATATTGTCGAGATCGCCGCCGGCCGCCGCCTTCATCTGAGCCAGCAGATTGAGCCCGCACAGGCGCGCGGCTTCCTGGCCTTCTTCGATCGTCACGTCGACGCCGAGGGTGCCCTTGATCCGGCCCGAGCCGTCGTTCGACAGCTGACCGGAGATGTGGACGTAATTGCCGGTGCGCACGAATGGCACGTAGTTGGCGACCGGTGAGGTCGGGGTCGGCAGGCTGAGGCCGAGCGCGCTCAGACGCTCTTCGGATTTGGACATTATGGGCACCTTTTTAGGCATTGGGAATGGCACGCTTATAGCCGAATCTGCCGCCTTGTCGAGAAGCGGTAAACATATCCCTAATGGCCGTTAAAAAGCCTTATATACTAACGTTTTGCTAAGGAATTAACCCTGCATTTTTACCTCTCGTTAGCTTCCCCTTCACCTGCCTTTAAGAGACTCCCTGCTAAACGTTCTCAGAAGACTTACGGAATCCGGCTGCGCCCCGATTCGACACTTGCTTAAGGTGCGGTTTAGATGTTCGAGGGCCCAAAGGTTGTCGATATGACCAACAAGAAAGTCCTCATCGTCGAGGACAACGAACTGAACATGAAGCTCTTTCATGACCTGCTCGATGCGCAGGGCTATGAAACGCTTCAGACAGGTGAAGGTCTGTCGGCTCTGACGCTTGCCCGCCAGCATCGTCCGGACCTCATTCTGATGGATATCCAACTGCCCGAGATCTCCGGCCTGGAAGTCACCAAGTGGCTGAAGGAAGACGATGAGCTGTCGCATATTCCGGTGGTCGCCGTGACGGCCTTTGCCATGAAGGGCGACGAAGAGCGTATCCGTGACGGTGGTTGTGAGGCCTATATCTCCAAGCCGATCTCGGTGACGCATTTCCTGGAAACGGTTCGGCGCTATCTCGGCTGAGCAAAGCAATGTTCGAAAAAGTGTGTAGCGGTTTTTCGCTGAACATTGCGATAAGGCATGAAGTGTTATGACCGCGCGCGTCCTGATCGTCGACGACATTGCCGCCAATGTGCGCCTGCTCCAGGCCAAGCTGGAAGCGGACTATTATGAGGTGCTGACCGCCTCTGACGGACGGACAGCGATTGATCTCGCGACAAGTGCGCAGCCCGATATTATCCTTCTCGATGTCATGATGCCTGGCATAGACGGCTATGAGGTCTGCCGTCAGCTCAAGGACAATGCCGACACACGGCATATCCCGATCATTCTGGTCACCGCGCTCGATGGCCGCGAAGACCGTTTATCGGGGCTCGAAGCCGGCGCCGACGATTTTCTCACCAAGCCGTTCGACGATATGGTGCTCATGGCACGGCTGAAGGCGCTGGTGCGTCTCAAGCAAATGGTTGACGACATCCGCCTGCGCGAAGCGTCCTCGCGCCGAGCGGGCCTGAGCGATTCCGATCAGTTGCAGCGCCATATCTCGGCAACCGGCAATGTCCTGATCCTGGACGACAATGAACGCCAGGCGGAGCGGCTGATGCTGCAACTGGGCCAGGATCACCGCTGCGCCTACCTGACGGATCCTGCTCATGCGCTTCAGGTCGCAGCGGGGCGTGTCGACCTTGTCGTGCTGAACATGACGGCCAAGACCTTCGATTCGTTGCGGTGGGTGGCGCAGTTGCGCTCCCAGGAAGCGACCCGTCAGCGGCCAGTGCTGGGGATTATCAACCCCGATGACCGCGACCGCCTTCTGAAGGCGCTGGAACTCGGCGTAAATGACGTCATCGCCAAGCCGCTGGACATGCAGGAAATGCTGGCGCGCGCCCGTACGCAAATTCGCCGCAAGCGCTATAGCGACTTCCTGCGCAATTCGCTCGACCGCAGCCTGGAAATGGCGGTCACCGACCCGCTGACCGGGCTGAACAACCGCCGCTTCCTTGACCATCAGCTGAACCTTTTGATGGCCCGCCATTTCAAGGGCGGAGCGGCGCCGTCTCTGCTGGTGCTCGACATCGACTTCTTCAAGAAGGTCAATGACACCCACGGCCACGATGCCGGCGACGAGGTGCTGAAGGAATTTGCCCGCCGCCTGGGACTGAACGTCCGCGCCATTGATATGCCTTGCCGGTTCGGTGGTGAGGAGTTCGTCGTGCTGATGCCGGAAACAGATGCCGTCGACGCGGCGCACATCGCGGAGCGGGTAAGAGCGCAGGTCGCCGATTCGCCCTTTATCCTGGCTAACGGCCGCGCGCTGAACGTGACGGTGTCGGTCGGGGTAGCTACCTCGCTGGGCCTCGGCGATTCGCCGGAAGCCTTTTTGAAGCGCGCCGACGGGGCTGTCTACGAAGCCAAGCAATCCGGCCGCAACAAGGTCGTGGTTCGCGCCGCCGCCTAAAGTTCCCAAGCTTAGAATGCGAAAAAGCCGCGCCGAGTTGGGGGGAACTCAAAGGCGCGGCTTCCGCAGCCCTTGAACGAGGGGGGGAATGTTCAAGGGCAATCTCAAAATTTAACGGCAGATTACTTAATCTTGCCTTCCTTGAATTCAACGTGCTTGCGCACGACCGGGTCGTACTTCTTCAGGACCATCTTTTCGGTCTTGGTGCGAGCGTTCTTCTTGGTGACGTAGAAGAAGCCGGTGTCAGCCGTCGAGTTCAGACGGATCTTGATCGAAGCTGGCTTAGCCATGACGGGTGTCCCTAACAGTACGATTTGGCGCGCGCGGCAACATCCGGCGCGAAGAATTGCGAGGCGCGGAAAATACTCACCATCGGCCCAAAGTCAATGGCCAAATGGCAGGAAGTCGCGCTTTTTTTGGCGAGACCGCGACTTTATAGTTTGAGGCAGCGAATCCTGGAGGAAACCTTATGCCCGAAGCCAAGCCTGTTGCCGTTGTTGCAGCGGATGTGTCCCCGCGTGTCAAGCCGTCGGTCTATCCGGAGCCGTTCTATTCGATGATGAAGGGGCGGGAAAAGCGCACCTTGGGCGACGTCTTCGGACTCAAAAACTTTGGCGTTAACCTGACGCGAATTCTCCCCGGCGGACAGTCGGCGCTGCGGCATTATCATTCGAAACAGGATGAGTTCATCTATATCCTGAGCGGCACGGCGACGCTGATCACCGATGCAGGCGAGACGCAGTTGGCCGCCGGCATGTGCGCCGGCTTCAGAGCCGGCGTGCCCGACGGTCACGTGCTGGTCAACCGGGGGAGGGAAGACGTCGTCTACCTGGAAGTCGGCGATCGCACGCCGGGTGACACCGCTGCCTATCCGGACGATGACATCGCCGGCGAAATGGTCGATGGTGTGTGGCGGTTCACACACAAGGACGGATCCCCTTATCGATGAAGTACGAGGAGCGCGCGCCGTCGCCACAACTGGCCCCGTTTATCGAACGGTTCTGGGCCTTTGAGACGGATGCGGGCGATCCGGAAAGTTATGAGCACGTTATCGTCCCGGACGGCACTGCCAATATTGCCGTGATTTCGCCGATACCAGGCGGCGCCTTTGTCAGCGTGGCGGGGCCATCGCCTGAGGCGGTGCGCGTGCCGGTGCAGCGCGGATTGATCTATCGCGGCGTGCGCATTCGGGCAGGTGCCTGGCGCGCAGTGCTGGGGACTGAAGTCGCCGGGCTGGTTGGCAAGAAGATGCCGATGATGATGTTGTCGCCGGACATGGGAGCGGTTATCCAGTCGGCGTGCGGCGAGGCGGACAGCCTGTCCCGCTTTGCGCAAGGGTTTGAAGCCGCGCTTGCTTGCCGATTCGATGACGGCTTGCTCGACACTGAGGTCTGCGCACTGGCCCGCAGGATGATCGATAGCGATGGCTTTGCCGCGATGACCGACCTCATGGCCGGCAGTGCGGTCGGCGAGCGGCAGTTACGCCGCCGTTTCCAGCGCGAGACGGGGCTGTCGCCCAAGGTGTTCGCCCGGTTGCGGCGTGTGCGCCGGGCCTGCATCGACCTGGCCTATCGCGGGCCCGGCAACGTTGCCACGATTTCGGCCGATCACGGCTACGCCGATCAGCCGCACTTTACGCGCGAACTGAAGGCCGTTTTCGGCATGTCGCCCCTGCAATTGCGCGCTTATCTGGATCAGATACGGCATTTCAATCTGCTGGAATTGAGCTGACGTCCGAAATCTTCAAGCTGCGATTGTGGCGCCATGTTAGTCTGTCCTATCGCAGAGGGAGACTCACATGTTCAAGACCGTATTTGCCGCCGGCGCGCTGCTCGCCGCGCTGGCCATGCCCGCCGCCGCCGAGCCGCTGGCCAAGTTCGAAGCCATGAAGGGCGTCTGGAAGGGCGAGGCCAAGGGCCTTGGCCCTGGCGGCGTGCCGTTCACCGTCACCCAGACCGAGCGGATCGGCGCGCTTCTGGGCGGCGATATCCTCGTGGTCGAAGGTACAGGCTATGAGGCGGGCGGCAAGGTCGCCTTCAACGCCTTTGGGGTCATCTCGTGGAACGCACAGGCGCAGGGTTATGAGTTCCGCGCCTATACGGGGGGGCGGTCGGGCACCTTCAAGATGACGCCGACCGATACGGGCGCTGTGTGGGAAATGCCGGCGGGGCCGAACGCAAATATCGTCAGCACGATTACGATCAAGGACGGCACTTGGCACGAAGTCCAGCAGTATGTCGCACAAGGACAGCCGGCACGCACTGTCGTCGAAATGAACCTCAAGCGGGTCGGCGACAGCGAATGGCCGGCCGCCGGTGCCATCAAGCCGTAAGACCGGTGTGTACGAATTGAAATAGCCACCAGCCGATGGGCTGGTGGCTATTTGTCTTAGCGCTTCTTCTTTTTCTTCATATTCTTGACGCCGTCGCGCGGGCCGCCTTTTTTGGGGCCGCGTGGCTCATCGCGGAAGCCGGGCTTCTTGGGTCCCTTGCCGCGCGACGGAAATGTATCGGCGCGTTTGCGAATGCCGAGGCGGGGACGCGGTGCATTTGGATCAGCCTTTTCGGGCTCGGACAGCATCTTGAACAATAGCCCGCCTGTCACCGGCACGGCTTCGGACAGTTCGACCTCGACCTTTGCTCCCAGGCGCCAGCGCGTGCCTGAGCGTTCGCCGATCAGAGCGTGCTGGACGTCGTCGTGAACATAGTAGTCGTTGCCGAGGCTTGAGACCGGCACCAGACCATCGGCGCCCGTGTCATCAAGTTTCACGAACAGGCCAAAGCGCGTCACGCCGGTGATACGGCCCTGGAACGCGGCGCCGACCTTGTCGTGGAGATAGGCGGCTATATAGCGCTCGATGGCTTCGCGTTCGGCCTGCATCGACCGGCGCTCGGTCTGGGTGATGTGGTCGGCCGTGTCGGCCATGGTCTTGATGTCATAGTCGGTCAGCCCATCGTCACCGAGCTTGAGTGCGCGGATCAGCGCCCGGTGCACGACCAGGTCGGCATAGCGGCGGATCGGCGAGGTGAAGTGCGCATAGTGGTCGAGGTTCAGGCCGAAGTGGCCGTAATTCTCGTTGCTGTAGTGCGCCTGCATCTGGGTGCGCAGGACGACCTCGTTGATGATCTCCGCGTTTTCCGTGTCCTTGGCCTGTTCCAGCAGACGGTTGAAGCGATCTGTCCGCGGCGGCTCGCCCTTGTTCCACGGCAGGCCCAAGGTGCCCAGGAAGTCGGCCAGGTTGCCCATCTTCTCCATCGAAGGCGCTTCGTGGACGCGATAGATCAGTGGCGTACGGTGCTTTTCCAGTTCCTCCGCGGCGCTGACATTGGCCTGGATC
>CBIHPL010000171.1:0-7356 GCA_966212005.1 uncultured Asticcacaulis sp. | reverse complement strand
AGCGCGGTCTGCTGCGAGGTCTTTGACGGCAAGGCGCGCATCTGGAGCGACTTCCGCGGCCACGAAGGCGGGGCAGGGCGCATCTATATTCACGACAAGGGCCTGCGCAACGACGAGCTGTCCCGTCTGCTGCAAAGCCTGATCGAGATCGGCCACTATCGCAAGCTGGCCCTGCTGGGTTTTCCGGTGGCGCGCGAACTGATGGCGTGGCTGAAGGGCGCAGAGGGACGGCTGGCCGGAATTACGCGTGACATGGCCGACCGGCCGGCGGGCCAGGCCGATATCCTGGAACGGTTGATGAGCCTGTCGGCCGAGGTCGAACAGCGCGTCAATGAGGTTCGTTTTCGCCAGGGCGCGACCGAAGCCTATGCGCGGCTGGCCGAGGACCGTTTGGATTCTTTGCGCGAAAGCCGGGTCGAGGGCTTTTCGACCATGGCGGAATTCATCGCCCGCCGCCTGCAGCCGGCCATGCGCACGTGCGAGGCGGCGTCGAAACGGCTGGACGATATCTCTTCGCGCATCGGCCGGGTAAGTGACCTGCTGCGCGCACGCATCTCGATCACCCTGGAGATGCAGAACCAGGACCTTTTGCGCAGCATGAACGTGCGTGCCAAGCTCCAGATGAAGCTGTCCCACCTGGTCGAAGGCCTGTCGGTCTTCGCCGTCAGCTATTACATCTTCAGCCTGCTGAAATACGTCATCGATCCGTGGACCGGGCATTCGGAACTGGCGCACAAGCTTTATGGCGGGATGGTCGCGCTGATCCTTGCGCTGGCCTGGCTGTTCATCCATCATCGCAAGAAGTCTCTGACGGGGGGAGAGCACTGAATGCGATGGATCACGCTGGCGGCCGTTGCGATGATGGCTGCCGGACAGGCGCAGTCTGGGGCGGTCATGGAGCCCACGCGGCCGTGGCCGAAGGGAGAGGTGCCGTATCGCTTCACGCCAGACCTGCTAAAGGCGGCCGGCGCCAAGGGCAAGGACTGTACTGGCTGGCGTCAGTGGCGGCGGGCCCATGCTTATCAGGCATGCAAAGCGATGGACGAATGGCAGGTGGCGTCCGGTGTGCGCTTCTACGCCTCGACCCGTCTCGACGCGATTACGATCCAGGCTAGCCGCAGCCAGACCTCAGCGACGGTCGGACGGCTGCCAGTGGGCAATGTGGTGAATATCGAAAAGCGCGCATCTTATGGCTCCGTCCTGCATGAGTTCGGCCATTCACTAGGGCTGATGCACGAACACCAAAGGCCTGACCGCGACCGCTATATCAGCCTGTCGCCCTTCCTGGCGGACTATCTCAAGACCTGCGGCATAACGATCAACGCGGTCTGTAACGACGTCCGGCTGGCCTTCCCGATCGTGAAGGTGAAGCTGTCGTCGTCCTATGATCCATGCTCGCTGATGCACTACCTGCAGAATCAGGCGCCGCGCCACCGGGAAGACCCGCGCTGGGGCCGGATTTTCACGCTGACGGGCGATGGCAAGGCGGCGCTTAAAACCTGCCTGCCGCAGATGGCGCGCCAGCCGGAACGGTGCCGCAAGATCGGCCAGAAGTGCACGGTGTCGAGAGACGATGCCGCGACCGTGCGGCGTTTCAATGTAGGCCAATAAGCCGACTGCGCCTCGGTCGGGGGGCGGTTCCACCAGGCCATAGATATTTCTGGCGGCCGCTTTGGCCGCCGGACAGGCAAATGGCCGGAGCGGTCGTGGAGCATGTGCGACCGTGACCGAAAGGCGAGGTGCCGTCCGCTTCACGCCGGACTTGCCGATGGCGGCGGGCGCCGAGGGACAGGACTGCTATATATTAAAGCCGCTTCTGACCGCTCAGGGGTGGCATTTTTGAGTCATGCTCTTCTTTTGACGTTGAGCGGGGGTTGATTTCTTCTCATCAATTAATTTATTGGTAAAAATAGATTTTATTTTTAAATTCTAGCCATGGGGAGGTATGAAATGCCGGCGTTAAAGGTAGGCTTAGCGTTGCTTATATTTACGGCTGTCGGACTTGCAGGATGCGCGACGACAGAGGCAGGGCAGAGCCAGGTTAATTGGGTGGGCAAAAATATTGCACAAGTCATTGAGCAATGGGGGCAGCCTCAGGATAAATCTACATTGAGCGATGGGTCTTCACTGTGGGTGTTTAAAACGGATAATACAGCCACTTTTGGCGGCAAGCCGCCTGTGCGTATGGTTCGAAAGCAGCGGACGGAAACTTATGTAGATAGAGGTGCAACCTTCTCGCGTCAGGTTGATTATGATGAACCTGAATATGATAGGGGGGCGGTACTTAACGCGGATTGTGAAGCCCACTTTATTGTCAAAGATGATGTTGTGTCATCAGTCACATTTAAGGGTGATGGCTGCACATCTGAGGCAAGTTAAGGCGCCCAATCCGGCGCCTGACCGCGCCAGGCGATGCAATGCCTGGCGGTGAAGTCGATGTCGAAGCGTCGTTCGTGCGTCGTTTCGGCTGTGACCTTGCGCGGCGCCAGGATTTTCAGCGCCTTGGCGCCGATTGCCCAAACGGGCTTCAACGGGCCGGGTGTCTGCCTGGCCGACAGGTTGACGCCGGTCATCCGGCGGACGCGGCCGTTGAAATAGTAGACGCCGTTGAGCATTACCGTCTTTGGCGTGGTGTATTCGATCGAGATCGACACATTCAGATCATTGCCGTTACATACGCGGTGCGGCGAGTGCACCGGCCATGACACGGCGTCTCCGGGGCCCAGATCGACCTGCGTGACACCGGATTCGAGCTCGCGCGAATAGGGCAGGTCGGTCAGGTTTTCCTTGAGCAGGATGGCTTCCAGCGACGCTTCCGACACATAGGGCTCATGTGGAGGGTAGAGGTGGATCGTCTTGTGGCCGCGGATGTGCCACAGCATGGTCTCGGCCAGGTCGACATGATAAAATACGCCCATATGCGGGCTCGACAGGATTAGCGCCCCGTCCGATGAGGCGATGGTCAGGCCGGTCGCTTCGCGGTACTCGGTCATCAGCCGGCGAAACAGGTCGGCGTAGACGGGGTTGACGGTCATGACGTGGCGAGGACTGATCCAGAAGCGCCCCTGCTTGACGGCTTCCAGCAACTGCCCGCCGTCCAGCCCGCGCGCTTCGCCGGCGATCCAGCGTTCAAAAGCCGGCGGGTTGGGCCGCATGGTGCAGATGGTCAGCTCTTCGTAAGGGTGGCAGTCGAGCAGCTTCGCCAGGGCGTCGTCCTCGAACAGGCCGGTCTCGGCCAGGCGGTGATTGAAGCGCGTGACTTCGTTGCGCACGCGGCGGGCGTCCTTTTCCCATTTCTGGATAAGGCTGTCCGAATTCCGGTCAAATGCCATGGCCATGCGCCCCGCTTCTTAAATGAACGCCTGATCCTACAAGAAGCATGCCGCTGAAACAAATTTGTGAATTGACCGGAGACGCACCTCCGGAACAAATGCAAAACAACATCCTGCGCAGAACGTCGCAACCCCTGTTTCCCCGGAGTTCGACGTGACGCGTACGCGCGCTGGCAAAGTGTCTGCCGACAAGCTGTTTGCCGACAAACTATTCGATTGCTGCTGGGTTGAGCTGGATGGTTTCCAGCGTCCGCAACTGGTGGTGCAGATGCGGATGAAACCACCCGTCTACGCGATTGGTCCCGGCCTCTATGACGAACGCGGCCGTGCCATGCCAACGCACCCGGACGCGCCGCGCGTGCTGCTCATCTACAACACAACGATTTCGCCGCGGCGGATGTTAGCCTGATTGAGCCTCGCAGGTCTGGGCCATGCGCTGTTCGCTGTCATTCATCCCGGCGCTGCTGTGGGCGTCCGAAAAGGCCTGCCGTGCCCGGGTATAGTACTCACAGGCCTTTTCATTGTCGCCCTTGATCTCGGCCTTAAGGCCCTTCCGCATAAGGGCGTTTCCCCGCCGGCCAGGGCTTGAGCGGCTGGATTGGATATTCATGGCCGCCTTCAGGCGGGGATAAGACATGGGAGCGTCGGTCCACCGCTCACGTGAGTAGTTTGGATCGACAGGCAGATTTGCAGACGTAGACTCTCCTGCCGATGCCAGAGGCGCTGCGGCCGTCATGGCAAGCAGGGTGACTATGGCGAGACCTTTTGCAAATTGACGCATGGATATTTCCTTCCCTCCCTTTGTTGTAAGAATATAGCGGTCAATCCGGACGCGCGTCGTGGCGAATCCATTTTAGACACTGTGCTGATCCGACCGGCGCTTAGCTGGAACGATAGACGTGGCTTGTGCCTGAACTGTTGGCGCGGGCGATTGCGCAGGCGTCACGCGCGAGGCCGGATGCGGCTTCGCTCATCTGGCCGTCTCCGCTACGGGCAAACAGATTTTTGGCGTGACGGAACGATATGCATGCAATGCCGTATTGGCCGTCGGCATAGGCATCATTGCCCCGGCGGAACTGTTTCTCTGCTTCCTGCGTAGAGCGCGTTGGCCGGGCACCGTCCGTGTTCGCCATGCTGTAGCGAACCGTGCCACCATTGCGGTCAGATCCCACAGTGCTGCGATTGGTTGAAAAGCCTTCATTGGCCTTGCGGTCGTGCCGCGCTTCGTCGCCGTTGCGATAGTCCTGAGCGCCTGCCATGACGGGCAAGGACATGGTCATAGCGATCGTCAGAATGGTAAGCACCTTCACAGTTCCGGCCATTGGCATTTCCTCCCTTATTCTTGTTTTGGATATTCGGGCTTTCAGGTTTTGGGGCAGGTGCTCTCCGCCAGTTGCGCGCTCCAGGCCCTTTCCTGAATGCTGCCGGCGCTGCGAAAGTGCCGTTCGGCCTTGCGGAAGTGTTTGCACGCCTTGTGGAGCTTGCCTTCGTCGCGCGCTTCGATCCCGCGCGATATCTGGTCCAGTCCGGCGCCGAGGGCGCGATCGCGTGCCGGCGGAATATCGAAGACGGGCCGGTTGGCACCGATATCATTTCGGACCCAGCCGACATTGCGGTCGGGGGTTGCCTGTCCGGCCGCGAGTGCTGGAAAAGCGATGACAGCGACAAAGATCGTTGATGCGATGGTCCTGAATACAGTCATAGCCGCGTCCTGCCTCCCAAGGCTGTAGGCCGGTTTTGCCATGACGACGCGGCAGCGGGTCTTGTCAGATCAACCCATACTCCGGCAGTGAAGGAAAAGGGTATCGCGTTACGTGTATATGTCAATCTGTTCTTGCACGGCAACGAGCGTATTTGCGCATGAGCGCTCAGCGGATGAGCGTTTTGGATCAGTCGGCCTGAAAAGGTAGCCTTGGATCGGAATGACGTCCCTAAGGCCATTCCGATCCAGGAGGCGGGAGCGGGGGGCGTTGGCGGTCCCGCCGGCTCGACCAGCCGTTTGACTTCCCGTCTGCACGGTCGTCTCTCCCAACGAAATCGATTGGAAGCGCGGGGTCAAGACCGTGCGTGTGAAATGTGGAAACCGGTGTCATTTGCGCCACGGCATGATTTTACAGGTTACCCGTGCTGACATGAATGTGGTGGCGTTTATGCGGCGTATCCGACTATTGCGCGTAAGCGATAATGGCCGGTGAGTTCTTGCACCTCTGCTGGATAGGTCCACAAAAATTATGCCCACAACATGGGTTGGGATGGATGTGCGGTGCACGGCCTATGCACTGCGTTGATCTATTTATTAGGCTTTACTAATTAATTAGCGAGCGCTAATTAAATGATATGATCGAAGCTGCCTCCATTGATACCGTCCTGCGCGCCTTGGCCGACCCGACCCGCCGGGCAGTATTCCAGCGCGTTGTCGCCGCCGATGAGATTACCGTCGCCGACCTGACCCACGGCAGCGGCGTCACGCAGGGCGCGATCTCACAGCATCTGAAGGCGTTGAAACTGGCCGGGCTGGTCGCGGAACGGCCGGAGGGCCGCAAGGTCTTTTACCGCGCCGAACCCGAAGGACTGGCGCCGTTGGCCGATTGGATGAACCACTACAGCGTCTTCTGGAAAGACCGCTTTAGCAATCTCCGCGAACTTTTGAAGGAAATCGACCATGACTGACACGCAGAATATCGTTGTCGAAGAGGTGTTGCCGCACGCACCTGGCGTCATCTGGAAGGCCCTGACCACCGGCGACATGATCGGGCGCTGGCTGATGCCGGCGGCGGGATTCGAGGCGGTCAAGGGCAACCGCTTTACTTTTACGACCCGACCGGCGGGCGCCTGGGACGGCACGATCCGGTGCGAAATCCTTGAGATCGTGCCGAACGCCCGTCTGGTCTATAGCTGGACGTCGGGCCACGCCGACAATGTCGGCTATGGCGCCACGCTCGATACCGTCGTGAGCTGGACGCTGGAGCCGGAAGGGGCGGGGACCCGCGTGAAGCTGATTCATGCCGGCTTCGTCATTCCGCGCAATGAACTGGCCCTGACCAATATGGGCGAGGGCTGGCGCAAGATTCTGCCGCGTCTGGGCGAAGCTGCGGTTGGAGGTGCCGCATGACTCAGGTGTGGAGCGGTGGCTGCGCCTGCGGCGCTATCCGCTATGACATTGCCGGAGACCCCCTGGCCATGGTCGATTGCCAATGCCGCGATTGTCAAAGCGAAAGTGGCACAGGCCACGCCTCGCATGTGGTCTTTCGAAGCAAGGGTGTGACCATCCCGGAAATGGCAAACGGCTGGGAAATGCGCGGCGACAGCGGCAACCTCAAGACGCGCCATTTCTGCCGGACCTGCGGATCGCCGGTTTTTATGACCTTTGCTGCCAATCCGGATATCCTCACAGTTCGCGCGGCCAGCCTGGATGAGCCGCAACGATACCAGCCACAGATCGTGACCTATGCATCGCGTGGTTATGCCTGGGATAATCTCGATCCGGATGTGCCAAAGTTCGTAAAGATGCCGGGATAGTGCTCTGTCACTCCTCCCTGTCGCACAGCGATGGGGAGGGGGACCGCCGAGCGCAGCGAAGGTGGTGGTGGGGCTAGTTCTGTCACTTCAGCGAAGCGATACGCTCTTTGATAACCTCGATAACGCCTTCTGCCTCGCTGTCGGCGTCCTGCAGGAGGGAGGCGGCGGGAATGCGCAGTGTTGTGATGCCCTTTGTGAGCAACCATGCATCACGCTTTTCATCATAGTCCACAGCCTCGTCAAATGTATGCTGAGCGCCGTCAACTTCAATGGCGAGATATGCCTCAGGACAGTAGAAGTCGAGAACGAACGCGCCGATCGGGTGTTGGCGACGGATCGTAAAGCCGGTTTCGGAACGCGTGCGCAGACGGAGCCAGAGATACACCTCAGGAGGGGACATCTGGCGGCGTAACTTGCGGGCCAGCTTGACTTTAGGTTTGGCATCCATATTGGGACGATAAGGTCCCTTGCAATGGACAGCAAGGGGCCCCACCACCCCGCGGCT